>CAZGDA010000080.1:0-11812 GCA_964524425.1 uncultured Anaerolineaceae bacterium
AACTTCTGATGAAGAACATATAATAAAAGAGACTATTCTTAATTTATTTATCTTGCGACGTAATTTTTTTGAACGGCAGAAGGGAATTCTTGACGCGCAAGTTAGAGAAGTACAGGAACAAGGTGATACTGAGACGCTAAAAAATTTATGGCTGATATATAGCGATTATAATAAAAAATTTTGGAGTTATGACAATAACTTAGGCTGGGTACATTTTATCAACAACACATTTAAAACTTATACTTAATAACTGTGAGTATCTATGACCGTAAACCTTCTCGATATTGACGATAGCCTACCTCAAGACGACCGGTTGAAGTACAAGAATTTTCCAGCGGACCCCGATTTGGAAGACAACTTGTTCGACGTGTTGGAAGATCAGCCCGATTTAGAGCGCTTCCCTTTTGACGAAAGCGACGAAGAAACTGCCTTGGTCGAACTGCCAGAAGAAGAAAGCCCCGCCGAAGAGATTGAAGGCGCCGAAGAGGCGTTGACAGCCTCGCGCATGTTCGCTGCCCTGGGCGGCGACCCCATCCAGCTTTACCTCAAGGAAATCGGCGGAATTGAACTGCTGACCTCCGACCAGGAATTTTGGCTGGCGACCCTGGTAGAATCTGCCCGCTACGTGGAAGCCCTGCGCAACAACCCGGCTGCCAAAGAGCAGGAAGAGCAGCCGACTGCCAACACCCTGCAACAAACTTATCTTTTGTTGTATGCAGAGTTGCAAACCGCCTGGAAGCGCCTGGAAGAAGACACGGCACGCTGGGGGACCCCCCGCCCAGAGTTTTGCAGCGTCCTCAATGAAGCGCAAAATATCTATTGCCTGGTTACATCTAAAGATGAATGTGAGCAGGACGAATCCAGGATGCCCGCTACTTCTTACCTGCGCGGTTACCTGGATAATGGACAATGGGGGCATAATCGCATCTGGGATGCCATTGCCCGCAATGCGTTTGTCTTTTACATGGGTTGCTCTATTCTGCCGCGCAATGCAGCCGCACTGCTGGAGGAGTATTACCGCCAGAATCAAGACTTACCCAGCCGCGAGGTTTTTGCGGCTTATCTTTCCGATGAGAACGCGCTTACCAGCACCCTGGAAACGACCCAGACACGCTCACGCGACGCGCGCCAGGTCATCATTCGCGCCAATTTACGCCTGGTAGTCAGTGTGGCAAAGCATTACATCGGCAGAGGCAGTTCCCTGCTCGATCTGATTCAGGAAGGCAACCTGGGCTTGCTGCGCGCGGTTTCCAAGTTTGACCCCAGCCGCGGGTTTAAATTCAGCACCTACGCCACCTGGTGGATCCGCCAATCCATCAGCCGTTCGATCGCCGATCAGGCGCGCACCATCCGCATCCCCGTGCACATTTTTGAGACGGTAAACCGGCTGCTGCGCGAGCGCCGTTCCCTGACGCAAGCCCTGGGCAGAGAACCCACCAACGAAGACCTGGCGTTAAAAGCCGGTTTTCTCTCACCGGAGGACACACATCGCATCGAGAGCCTGCACGAGGACGGGCTTCCCCTGCCGGAAGACCTGCAAAACCGCCTGCGCCGCGCCGCCGTCAAAGTGGACCAGGTCATGAAAGCCGCCGAAGACCCCGTCTCGCTAGACAGCCCTACCGGCGTGGAAGACAACAGCCAGTTGGGCGACTTCATCGAAGACCAGGACGCCCTCGCCCCTATGGACGCAGCTTCGCGCGAGATGCTGCGCCAGCAGGTGAAGGAAGCTCTTTCCTCGCTCACCGAGCGCGAAAGAGACGTGCTGATGATGCGTTTCGGATTGAAAGACGGCAGAGACCATACCCTGGAAGAAGTGGGAGAATATTTCCACGTCACCCGCGAACGCATCCGGCAAATCGAATCCAAGGCGCTGCGCAAGCTGCGCCATCCCGCGCGCGGGCATCACCTGCGCGATTATCTCTAGCACAGGGAAAACGAAATGCCCGATTCCGCCATCTTGTCTGAGCGCAAGGACGACCACCTGCGCATTAACCTTGAGGAAAACGTCCAGTCTGCCTTAACCACCGGATTGGAGCGCTACTCTTTCGTGCACCACGCCCTGCCGGAATTGGATTTGGAAGAAGTTGACCTGGGGCAAACTTTGTTTGGAAAACGCTTAAACGCGCCTTTCTTGATCTCCTCGATGACGGGAGGGACGGAAAAAGCCGCCCTCATCAACCGCCGGCTGGCGGAAGCCGCCCAGCAAGAACGCCTGGCTTTGGGCGTCGGTTCGCAGCGCGTTGCCCTGGAAGACCCTTCCAAGGCATACACGTTTCAGGTGCGGCGTTACGCCCCCGACGTGCTGCTGTTCGCCAATTTGGGCGCCATCCAATTAAATTACGGCTACGGAGTGGACGAATGCCGCCGGGCAATGGAGATGATTGAAGCCGACGCGCTCATTTTGCACCTCAACGCCCTGCAGGAAGCCGTGCAGCCGGAAGGAAACACCCGCTTCAGCGGGCTGCTTCAAAAAATCGAAATGGTCTGCCGCGCCCTGCCCGGTAGAGTAATTGTCAAAGAAGTGGGCTGGGGTTTTTCAGAGCAAGACGTGCGCCTGTTGACGCAAGCCGGTGTGGCAGCCATAGACGTCGCCGGGGCAGGTGGCACTTCGTGGAGCCAGGTGGAGATGTTCCGCGCCAACGACGAGAACCAGGCGCGCCTGGCAGCCGCCTTTGTGGATTGGGGCATTCCCACCGTGCAAGCCATACACAATGTGCGCAGCGCCGCCCCCGCTCTGCTCGTGTTTGCCTCCGGCGGGCTGCGCAACGGCGTGGACGCCGCCAAATGCCTCTGCCTGGGAGCAGCCCTGGCAGGCATGGCGACTCCGTTCCTGCAGGCGGCGGACCAATCCCTGGATCGTTTGCTCTCCACCATCCGTTTGCTGCGCCGTCAGTTGCAGGTGAGCATGTTTGTGGCTGGCGCCGCAAACCTGGATCAGTTACGCCAGACCCCCCTGGTAAAAATTGAGCAGCCCGTTTCCTCTGCAACACTTTAGGTAAGGTAGAAAATGGACCAACCGACACCTTCCCTTGCGAATACCGTCCGCGCCTTCATCGTGCGGCGCAACCGCTTGATTCTGGTGGGAGTCGTCTTTGTGTTGATCCTCTACGTCCTCTACCGCTCCAGTGGTGCGCTTTATCCGTTCATTATCGGGTTTGTGATCGCCTATCTGGCAATTCCACTGGTCAATCGCCTGGAAAAAGCCATACCCGTCGCCGCCCGCCACCGCCGCATGGCGCGCCGCATTGCCATCCTGCTCGTATATCTCGTGATGATCGCCATCCTGGTGCTTGTTGTTTATCTCTTTTTATCCGTAGTAATCGAGCAGGTCAACCGCTTAATTCGTGAAGCGCCGCAGTTAATGCAAAGCATCACCGCCCAGGTGGACCTGTGGTTGAAAAACCGCGAAGTGGCGGAATTCGTTGAATCCTATCAGAAATCCATTGACCAGCAACTTCGCCAGCAGATTGAAATTCAATTACAGACCCTGGGACAGCGCATCGTAGAAAGCTCCATGAGCACCTTCCAGAAAGGCGTGGAAGGCTTGTTTGACGCCCTTTCAAAAACGATCAGTTTCTTATTAGGCATCGTGATTATCCCGATCTGGCTTTATTACGTGCTGGATGATTCAGAGTACCTGACCCAAAACCTGCTGCACTTGATTCCGCTTAGCATCCGTCCCGACGCGCGCTGCCTGTTGACCATCGTGGATAAAATCTTCAATGCCTTCCTGCGTGGGCAGTTGATTTTATGCATTATCGTCGGCGCGGCGGCGTTTGCCGGACTGAGCTTAATCGGCGTTCCTTACGCAGCCTTGCTGGCAATTATCGCCTTTATCACCGAAGCCATTCCCATGATCGGTCCCCTGCTTGGCATGATTCCCGCGCTGCTGATCGCCCTGGCACAGGGCACGGACGCCCTGCTGTGGACGTTTATCCTTTACATGGTAATTTCCCAGGTAGAGGCGATGTACCTCAAAGCGCGCATCACTGGCAACAGCCTTTCCCTGCACCCAGCCCTGGTGATGATCGTGCTTATTGTCGGTGCAAACCTGGGCGGAGTGCTGGGGATGATCCTTTCCGCACCCGTTACCGCGATTGCCAGAGATTTATTCAAGTATTTATACATACGTTTTTCACAGCAAGCCGTCAGCCCTGAACAAGTTTTAGAAAAAATTCACCTGGAAGATCTTAACCTAGACGAAATATAGCTTTGCGGAGGTTGTATGCTTTCAAAAAAGTCATTTTCCTTCAAGCGCCAAGTCGTGCTGCTTGTGGTTGTGCTTTGTTTGGCGTGTTCCTTTCCAGCGATAAGCCAACCGGCGTCTTCCACGCCCACCGTCACGCCGACTCTCTCCACCCCATTGCCGGCGCATACTACCGCGCCGGTCTCAGTGGATAACATCACCGTGGATTACACTTACACGAAAGATTTGGTAACCGCGCTCTATCACCTGTATGGCAGCGTTCTGGATAATTTCCTGGATATTTCCATTACCAATGAAAACCAGGACGCCGTGCGCGTCCTGGTGGAAAGTGAAGTCAACGGGTATACTTCCAAAGTTACCGATACGCTCATCGTTCAGCCGGGGGACACTCTAGAAATCCACCAAAACCCGCTGCTCGTGCCGGAAGCAATTGACAAACTCGCCTCGCAAAAACCGGCAGATTTTCACATTCGCATCGTCTATTTGCAGGAAGGGCAGGAGCGCATCATATTGGACGAAACCAAGCCGATCCTGGTGTTCTCGCGGCGCGATTTTCCCTGGATGGAAGGCTTTACTAGCCAGGAGATGTACGAATTGTGGGCAGCCTGGGTCACCCCAACCGACCCGGCGGTGGAAGAACTTATCCGTGTGGCGGCAGATTATAACCCAGATGGAATTATGACCAACGGGTACGCAGGCATTGCCAATGACGAAAGCGGCAGCGTTTGGCGGCGGCTTAAAGCCATTTGGGATGCTGAGGCAAAGATTTATCAACTCACTTACATTAGCACGATGGTTACTTTCGCGCCGGGCAGCGTGCAGCGCATGCGTCTGCCCGTGGAAGTGCTTGAGCAAAAAAGCGGCAACTGCGTTGAATTGGTGGCTTTGTACGCTTCGGCGGTTGAGGCGTTAAGCCTCGAACCAGCCATCATCCGCATCCCCGGGCACGCCTTTCTCGCCGTGCGTATGGACGACCAAAACGCCCAGTATTACGTCATTGAAACGACCATGATCGGGCGCTCCAGTTTTGAGGACGCCATGGATGTTGGCAAGCGCGAGTTCAACGAAACCATGCCGCATCTGGAAGCACAAGAGGACGGGTACGCCTGGGTAACCATCCCAAGCGCACGCCAGAAAGGAATATTACCTATCCCCTGGCGATGATACCCGCCTTAGATGTCATTTATCCGCGTGGTTTATTTATCTTTCTCCGTCAGCGCCTGCTTCATCCTCTCTAACGCCTGGGTGAGTGTGGCGCGCTGGCAGCCAAAATTCAGGCGCACAAATCCTTCTCCACCCTGACCGAAAATCTTGCCATCCATCAACGCCACACCAGCGCGTTTTAAGAAGAACTCGTGTGCGTCGCCTGGGAGGCTCGCATCGCGGCAATCTATCCAGGCAAGGTAAGTGCCCTCCGGCTTGTTTACGTGCAATTGCGGCATTTCCCTGTTGACGTATTCGTATACGTAATCCCGGTTGGCTTGCAGGTAAGCTAACACCTGGGTAAGCCATTCCTCGCCAGAACGGTAGGCTGCCATAGCGGCGACTCCGCCCAGCAAATTGGGGTGTCCCACCAAGCCCATGCGCGCCTTCTCGAAGCGTTTGCGCAGTTCAGGGTCGGGTATGACCGCCAGTGAAAACTCTAAACCGGCAATGTTGAAGGTTTTACTTGGCGCGTATAGGGTGATCGTGCGCCGGGCAATCTCTTTATCTAATGAAGCAATCGGAATGTGTTTGTGTGCGGAGTAAACCAAATCACAATGGATCTCGTCTGAACAAATGACGACACCCTTGCGCAGGCAAATTTCCGCCATACGTTGTAACTCGGCGCGCCTGAAAACCCTGCCGCTGGGATTTTGCGGATTGCAGAGCAGAAACATGCGCGTGGTGTCCGTCATGGCAGCTTCAAAGGCGTCCCAATCTATGGCGTAAGAACCGTCCGTCTGACGGGTGAGTTCGTGAATTTGCGTCTGCATGCCGGCGTAACCAGCCGTAGAGAGCATGGGCGGGTAAACTGGCGTCTGGATCAACACACCGCCTGACGGTGTCGCCAGGGCGTGCGCAGCCATATTGAAACCCACCACAACGCCGGGCACGAAAACCAAGTCTTCCGGCTGCACCTGCCACTGGTAGCGCCGCCAGATCCAGTCCACGATCAGCGGGCGCAGTTCCGGCGGCTCGTGGGGATATCCAAACACGGCGTGTTCGACGCGGGCGCGCAGAGCCTCCACCACCGCCTGAGGAGAGGCAAAGTCCATATCCGCCACCCAGAGGGGTAAGACGTTCTCTCCATACATGCGCCACTTGATACTGTCTGTAGCGCGGCGCTGCAAGTCTTGATCAAAGTTGTATTGCATTGTTATCCTTCCTTAGTGAATCAATTGGTTTCAAAGTTCCGAGCGCTTCTGCGTGTGGGTCTTAACGTCATACGTGCCTTCTTGAATACGGCGGATGCGTTGCAGAATGATTTGATGATACAGCGGGTTGATTTCAAAGGCGCAATAATGGCGTTTGTGCAGCATACAGGCAGCTACCACCGTGCCAGAACCAGCAAACGGGTCTAACACCACGCCTGCGGGTGGGCAACTGGCTTTAACCATGCGCTCGATAATCTCTAAAGGTTTTTGGGTGGGATGGTTTTCGCGCTCGGCGTGGATGCGGTGCAGGCGCGAGACGGTCCACACGTCTTTAGGGTTGTAACCGACCTCCAACCATTTCTTACCCAAGAAAATGGAACGGCTGCGCGCTTTTTTCGTCTCCTCGTCGTAAGGGATGCGCACCGCATCAATGTCGAAATAATACGCCTTCGTTTTGGCAAACAAGCCGATCGTATCGTGAACGGAACTGAAGCGGCGCGTGGAACCGCCCATGCTGGGCACTTTGCGGTCCCAGATAATTTCGTTGAGCATCAACATGCGTGATTTTAGGAAGACAAAGATTTCCGGGCTGTAACGCCAGGTGGCGAAGATGTACAGGCTGCCACTGTCTTTCAGTTTGGGCAGGGCAAGCGCGAGCCATTCTTCCATCCAGGACAGAAAAGCGTCGGCGTTTTTTTTATCTGAATCGTTGCCATAATCCTTTCCCAAGCCGTAAGGCGGGTCGGCAATGATCAGGTCAACACTTTCGTCTGGAAGTAGGTGCAATCCTTCCAGCGCGTCCAGGTTCAGGACCTTATCTATCCAGGTTGTGCGATTCTCTTTATCAAATTCAGCCATATTCACTGCGCGGGTTTTCCACCCCGTGCGAGCAGAGCCTCACCCATTCGGCGCCTCAACGCGGATCACGGTAAATTGTCCATACCGGTTCCCGTCCAGGTCTTCCACCATGAAGCCAATATAGTAGGGCAGTGGGTCGGCGGGAAAAGATTTCCAGGTAAAAGGCTGCTTGCCAAACGTCAACGTTCCGCCGGCGGTGTCCACGAACTCCAGCACGCCCTCTTTAATTTTACCCCATTTCGCCCATTCTTTGAGAATGGTAAACTGGTCTCCGTCTTGGGGCGTGATCTCGCGCGGCGCGCCCGCGCCGCCTTGTTCGGGCATTCCCAATACCTGGCGCAAATTCCCCTCTCCGTCAAAGATCAGCTTGGCGGGACGCTGCTTGCCGCTTTGGGCAAAGGTGTAAATGCCTTTTACGATGTAAGTAAGTTCCTGGCTGGATGCTCCGTATCGTTCCGGCTGCAAGGGTGTGTAGACAGACTGCACACCGTCATAAATTGCAAACAAAACGGGTTTCCAGGTTACAGACAGGTCCACCCGCTGGGTATCCCCCCAGTCGGGGTAAGACACGCCTCCGATTTGCTTGGTTTTATCTGCCAAAACGAAATCGGCGTTTGCCAGCAGCATCAAATCCGATTCCTCATTGTAATAGCCAACCAGCAGATAGATATAGCCGATGTTTGCGCCGGTAACGGTTGCCGTCAGGGTAACCTTTTCGTCCTGGGTCAAGCTCTCGGGTGAGGCAGTAACCGGGCTGATGCTGATACCGCTGGCGCCGGGGGCGCTGATTTGTGCACCCGGCTGGGGTGCGCCGGTGTTCAAGGGCGTTTTGGTGTAATGGAACGCCAGAAAATCATCCCATTGAGATTGGCTGGCAAAACGGCTGGCGTTATTTGTATAGGCTTCATACCCGCCGTATTCGCGGCTATAAAGCTGCGAATTGGGGAAATAAATGGCAATTCCGTTGGCGCTGGGGCGTTCGGGTCCGTGTTTTTCAGCAATCACGCTTTTGCGCACCGCCTCTATGACCTTGCCAGCCGTGTTCTTTACACCGGCGTCGCCGCTTTCCGATTGCAGCATCTGGCAGAAGTGAACCAGGTCAATGTACGATGGCGGCACGTCGTCTCCAAAAGCGCTCATGAACGCCTGGGAAAACGCACGCGACCGGGCAACCTGTCCCTGGTCAACGCGAGCCAGGGCAGAAGCCAGGTCGTTCACGGTGTTGATTAAGTCCGGCAGGGCGTCCATGTCCACAGCCGACATGGTCGTATCCACCTTCATGCGGCGCACGAAATCTGGCGCGCTCATTTGCGGGCTGTTGTAAAGCACGCGGGCTGCGTCGCGGCGCGTCTCGTCATCTTTGATCATTTCGTCCTGGTCAATGTAACTTTCCACCATGACCTTAGCCAGGTCTGCGGCGCTCATCCCCGGATTCTGGCGCAAAGGCTGAAGGAAACCGGCATACGCCATGCTGACCCAGGGGACGACTTCTTCAGAAGCCACCACATAATGGGTGTGAGAGGTCAAAGCGCTCAGGACCTCCAATTGTCCCATCAGGCAGGCGTCCAGGGCGATGACGTCAAAGCGCGGTACGCCGGTTTGCTGGCGGGCAAGCGCGAGCGCCTCGTCCAGTTCGTTCATGGTAATCCCGTCTGCCTGACTGCCATCCGCAGGCTGTGGGTCGGGGTCGTAGCTGATGCCGGGCCAGCCGCTGCCGTGATTGGAGATGACGAGAACGTATTTATCGGCGCGGTAAGCGGAGACAGCCCAGACGATAAAATCCGTCAACGTGGCTGCGGCGCCCATGTTCACCTCGCCCAGGTCGTCCAGCTCCTGGGACTGGATGCGTTGCAGGTCGTCGTCTTGGGTAACGTAAAAACGCTTTGTGCCGCTCCAGTTACCATCGCCGTCAAAGCCGAGCGGTGAGCGGTCCATCTGCGCCACAATGTGCACGCGCTCTGCCGAGCCAACGCGCTCCGATTCGTTCACGTCAAAAAACAAGTCTCTCTCTATACTTTCATCGTCCGCGTCGGAATAAATCATCACCAGCCATTTTTGGTCCCCCACAGCCACAGGCGGGAGGGCAGGCAGGACAACAGGAGCAGCCGGTAAAGGCGTGTTGCTGCCAGTGTTTCCTGGCGCGTCGCGCCTGTCTAGCAGGTGAGTAAGACTGCGGCTGCCCACCAGGAATAAAAATCCGACCCCTGCAACGACGATGCACGCCATAACAAGCACCAACGCCACCAGAGCATAACTGGGGGAACGTGAGATGTGTTGTGCCGGTGGAGACGGGCTAACAGCAGGAGGAGATGAAGAAACGGCGGGCGGTTTGACGACTCGCGTGGGAATTGCAGAAGGGGGCACGTACTGCGAGGCGATTTGTGGTGCAGGCTGTACAGGTTGTGCTGCGTCTGCTTGCTCGGTTACTAAAAACTCACACGCCCCAAAGCCAAACACCTGCCCGGGTTGGATGCGCACCGCCTGGTTGCTGGGAATGAGACTGCCTTCCAGGCGCGTGCCGTTGCGCGAACCCAGGTCCTGAATCCACACCCCGTCCGTCTGGACGCTGAGGCTGAGGTGGCGGCGCGAGGCTTTCAAATCCGTTACCACAACCTGGCAGGCGGGGTCACGTCCAACGCTGAAACTGCCATACGCCAGGGCATATTCCTGCCAGGCGTTTTCCCCCTGGCGGTAGCGCAAGATAAATCGAGGTACTGAAGCAGACATTACTCTCCTAACCTAAGATCTCTCAGGGAAGCGGTGTAGGAGTAGAAAAGACAGCCGTCGCTTCTTCGTATGGCGTAGGAGTGGGGGGCAGCGGGGCAATTTCTTGCATCTCTGCGGTTGGCTGGACGCTCTGCAGCGCGCTGGCGGGCAAACCCGAAAGCAGCAATTGCCAGGCGACTTCCAAATCCTTATCCACCAACTGCGGCGCAGAGGTTACATTCCCCAACGCCATATCCAGACGGTCTAGAATGGATTGCACGGATTCTTTTTGAAAAGTCCTGGCGTCGGTCTTTAGACCGACCAATAGAGAACGGGCGGCTTGCAAGTCGTTTTGCGCCAGACCGTAATTGTTGCCCAGCATCGAAACGCGCCCGCGCGAAATCAACTCCATCACTTTTAGCAAGGTAAGCTGTTGCTGCATGGCTGCCAGCGGTTCGTTTTGGGACTGGAGCGCCTTTTCCAGGGTGGCGAGCTTTGTGTCCTGCCCCGATGATTCTCGCCGCGTTTTGGCGAGTTCATTTTCCAAGATGGTCTGTTGGGCTTCCACTGCGCCCAGTTTTTCCTGCAAGGCATCCATGCGGCTGGCAAGCTGGGAATTGGCTTGTTTCCAACCTTCAGCGCTGGTCAATCTGGCGTTTAAATCGGCGAGGGTTTCTTTGTGATTGTCCTGTTGCAGGGTGAGGGTGTCCATTTGTCTTTGTAGTTCGTCCAGGCGAGTGGACCACTCATCGCTGCTCATTTTTTGCTGGGCTTGCAAATCGCTGATTTGGACGCTGTGTTCTTGAACGGGTTTGACAAATTGATTATACAAGAGGGGAAAAGCGTAATAAATTCCCACTCCCACCGCGAAGAAAATCACCACGACGATAAGAAATCGCACAATCCAACGCAGCGCGTTGCCTATGGCGCTGCCGCCCTGCTCATGCGCTTTGGAAGAAGACTGCATATCCGACATATTCACCTCCCGTTCCAACAAGCTATTTTATTGCATTCAGTAATTTCGCCAACCCGTCCAGAAAATCTTGAAATTTTTGCGTTTGCGTCTGGACGTCTTGAACGGTGGATTGAATTTGCGTTATCTGATTATTCATTTCCTGCACGGTTTGGTGGACTTTCTCCAACTCGACAGAGGCTGCTTGAAGCTGCTGTTTGATGTCCTGGTTGTCCTGCTCCAAAGACGTCATCCGTCCGCTTAACCCTTCAAGGTTATCCAGGCGCGCCCGCAGGCTGTCCAGGTCGTCAGCCAGCGCCTCCGTTTTTGCGTCCAAGGTGTCCAGGCTGGAATGCAGCGGACTTAACTCAGCTGGGCTGACAAAACGCAGACCGTTGTTGAGGGACGCCAGCACCGCTAAAGAAAGGATGAGCGCCAGAATAAACGCCAGCAAGCTGCCAGCAATCACCGTCCAAAGGACGTAAGTCTGCGTGGCGTACTTCGGCGAGCGAGCTGGATACGGGATGATCGCATTGGCTGCTGTGGGAGGTTTCTCTTCTTTGCCAGGCGCGCCGGTTTCGACAGGCTTGACCTTTTCAAAAGGCTCGCCAGGAGGTATTACGGCGCGGGCTGCACCCGTCGCAGCCGACGCGTCATCTGCTTCGGCGGGAGGGGGGGCAGGCTCAGCGGGCGGCGCTGCAACCGACGTTCCACCTGCTTCGGCGATGCAGA
>CAZGDA010000081.1:0-11765 GCA_964524425.1 uncultured Anaerolineaceae bacterium
CCTGGCGAATATTTCCAAAGGCAATTTGGAAAAAAGTACACGGTTGCACGTCGCCATAAGCATTGACGTGAAATCTTTCACTAAAAGCCGGACAGCCATAATCAACCAGGTTGTTCTCAAGATCAATAAAGATATAGCGATTTTCTGCCGAAGTTTTGCGAATAAAACTGCTATCTTCCGGTGAAAGCAATATATGATTGTCCTCTTGCCACCTGCCTTGAGGAACGGCGAAATTCCACCCTACAACCACTTTATTGTCAGCAGAGAATCGGATTACATCTTCAATTTGTTTTTGATCAGCGATCGTTTCGTGGGAAGCCAACCAGGTGAAAACCGGGCGTAAACCCCATTTTTTAAGCATGTAAATTTGCCCCTGTTTTATCTTGAGCACTTCTTCCCAACTGTCCGATTCGTGATATAAATCAAAACTCAATTGTACGTTGTCTACCCCAATTCTCCTCAACCTGCGACAAAGGTCGTCATCGAGTAAAACACCGTTGGATTGAACCTGCCAAAGCATCTCGTTTTTTCCAATCTTATTTATCACCCTTTCGAGCAGGTCAATCTTTACCAGGGGTTCACCACCGGTAAAAGTAACATAAAATCCACCAATTCGCTGTAATTGGCGAATAATCTCAACAATTTCTGACTCATCTAGCTCTTCACGTTTTCGAAAAGCGTGATTAGCTGCTACGTTACAATGTGCACATTTTAAATTACAGGCATAAGTAACCGCCAGATCAATACCGCGAATAACTCTACGTCCAAACATTTTTGCCAGTGAAAACCTTAACACGCGCAAAGCCAGTTGTGGTTTTCTGGGCAAAGCATGGACAACAAAATACAAATTTGTAGGGGTTTTTTGATTATAGCGCATAAAACAAAAGAATATCCTTATCGGATAAGATATGTCGTTAAATCGCTTCCCTTAACCATTTTTCAAGTGCCGATCCTTCCAGCCTGGGAAGCGAGTCTGTATTCAATAGTATTGAAGCATAATACTATATTGCGCTATGTTCGTCAAGAAATTTCACGTTAGGGGAAAAGCACTCTCAAGCGTGCCAGAACCTTCACTCCAGCTTCGTTTCCGTTTTCCCCGCAGGTGGAGTCTCTGTCTCTGGCGCCTTGTAAACCGGCAATTCCTGCGCCTCTCCGCTGAAGGGAGTATAAAAACGCAACACCTCTCCAAAAACCCACCCTTCTAATCCACTGTCCAGGCGCACGTACAACCAATCCCCCTCTAAATTTCTCCCTACCACGTCAAAGCGGGTCTCATTCCGCAGCCCTCCCACCCAGGCGTAATTCGTTCCCGGTCCTTCGCGCACGTAAATCAAGAACGCTTCCGTTGCCGAGGGAGTAAACGTTGCCTCAAGTGTCCCTTGCGTAGTTTCTGATGGCTCAATTTCAGCGTTCGTTGTTGTCAGCGCCGCCTCCACAGCTTGTTGTGTTTCCGTACCAGGTGGTTGTGGAGATAACGTGCGTAAATAAATCGCCGTCAACACCGGCACAACCGAGGGAGTGCCCATCTCCTCCGCAGGTTTCAAGCCAGCCATACACGAACGGCTGATAAGGGCAACGAACAACACAAGGACAACGATCACACCAAAGACAGCCGCAGGTTTGAAAACCTTCTTGACTTTTTCGCTGCGCTCGCGCGCAGCCAATGCATCTATCAGTGCAGCTTTAAATTCCTCCACGCCCTGATAGCGCAGACTACGTTCCAATTCCATTGCCTTATCAATAGCTTCGCTGACCTTAGCCGATACTTTCGAATTCACCTCCCGCGCCGGTCGCTGTGGCTGCACAACACCCGTTAGAATGTCCACGCTATCCGGCGGTTTCTGCCCGGTCAGCATGGTATACATAGTTGCCCCCAGGGCGTAAATATCCGAACGCGCGTCCGTCTTCCCCTGCCCGTATTGTTCCGGCGGAGAATACCCCGGCGTAAGCGCTTTTGCCCCGGTCGTCGTTTTTACTTGAGGGTCATACACTTTGGCAATGCCAAAATCCACCAGCATGACCTTTCCTTGTGATGTTATGCGAATATTGGAAGGCTTGATATCGCGATGAATTATCGGCTGTGGTTGAGAGTGCAAATAAATCAACGCATCACAAATTTGTAAGAACCAGGGGATAACGTCATTTTCTGGCAGCGGTTCAAAAGCTCTCTCCAGTTTATCGCGCAAGTCCTCGCCTTCCACGAAATCCATAACCAGATACTGCCCCTGACCAGGGATACTAAAATGGTCTGTAACCCGCGGTAAATTCGGATGATTTAAATTTGCCAGCAACGTTGCTTCTTGGCTAAACTGGCGCGCCGCGTTCGCCGACGTATCAATATTTTCCTTGACTGCACACGGGCGATTCAGGTTTTGGTCCCAGGCGCGATATACCGCCCCAAAACCACCCTGACCGAGCAGTTGGATGATGCGATAGCGTTTGTTTAGCGTCGTCCCGGCTGCCAGCAGAGTGTATCCTGGCATAACTTCGCCTCCAGCCTTGTTTCTCTGAGTACGCTGAAAAAACCAGCCATATTATACCAGAGAAAAACTTATCTACCACAGGAGAATGAGCGAAATAAAACACCTTGTTGCGCTTCTCTCATTTACCTGCTTCTACACACCGGTGCAGCGTCTCTTCATACGAAAGGAGTTCTTTCTCTGGGCGCTGGCGCTGCTTGACTTCCACCCCACCTGCGGCGAGCGAACGCGCACTCAGAGTCAACCGCAAAGGCAATCCCAGCAAGTCTGCGTCGTTGAACTTTACCCCCGGACGTTCATCGCGATCGTCAAACAAGACAGATACTCCCGCTTTCTGCAGGTCAACGTACAGGCGTTCAGCAACCTCTAAAGGCACACGCTCTTTCTTGTCTGGCAGGTAAATCAAATGTACATCAAACGGCGCAGCCGCAGCCGGCAAAACCAAACCAGCCTCATCCCGACCGGCTTCCGCCATACACCCCATCATGCGATCCAATTCCACACCGCACACCCCGCTTAAAATCGGCTGCTCATTCCCTTCTTCGTCTTGAAATGTACAGGTCGTCAAGTTCCCGTTTCGCAGGTCAAGGCAATACAGCCAACCTGTTTCCACCCCCTGAACCGCACCTAACCTCGCTCCACACTGCGGACAACCATCTCCGTCCTGACAGAGGGCGATATCTGCAATGATGTGCGCCTGATAATCGCGCCCATACGTTACGTTGCGCAAGTGATATCCCTCCTCATTCGCACCCGCCACCAGGTTTGGAGCGTGAGGGATTAAATCATCCACCACGATCTGCACATTCATTGGCTTTGCCTGGGTTTGTTTCAAACCCACCGGAGAAGCATAACCCGGCACTGCCCCAACCGCACCAATCTCCTCCTCCGTAGCCGGGCGGAGCAGCGCTCCCCCCAGACAGCGCGCCAGCTTCGTTTCGTTGAGTCCCATATCCCCGCGCAAGATAGCAAACACAAACACGTCCTCCTGGTTCCCCTCTTTAATCTTCCTGGCAGGTGCAGAGGCAACCAGGAACACAGCCTTCGCCGTCTGCGCTTTCGGAATGTCCAAGAATTGAGCCAGAGCTTCGATCGTTTTGCATTCCGGTGTGCGGACTCTTTCCAAAGCCGCTGGCTGCCCTGTTTCTGTGTGAGATTTGTGCATGCGCGCCGCCTTCTGGTTTGCTGTGTACCCGCACGTATCGCACACCAGAAAAGTATCCTCGCCCGCCTCCGTGAAATAGACAAACGCTTGCGTCGCGTCGTCTTTCCCTTCCCAATCCTCTGCTGCAAACGTTTCTGCCAACACGACAGGCAATCCCAGACTCCCGAAAATATCCACTGCCGCCGCTTTGATTTTTGTCAGTGCAGTTTCTAAATATCCATAAGATGGAGCAAAGACAAGCATTTCCGCCACAGCATAATCACGCGCTTGCAACAAACCCAAGCGCTGGCGGAAATTTTCCCTCTGCCGCCGTTGTACGTGAAATAAATGTAACGGGAGATGTTTATACGAGTGAACTTCTGTGTGCAATAAATCCCGCAATACACCAACCCGGCTGCCAGATGCTGGCAGTCTGATCTCCTGCCCATTTAGGCTCGTAAAAAGATCGCACCATTGTTGCGCGATTTTATTTACTATGCGCAGCCCAAACGGCAGAAAACAATATTCTCCCGCGCCTGCACTGCGAATATATCCGCTGCGGAATAATAATTGCTGACCGGCTGTCTGAGCATCAGCAGGCGCTTCCCGTAACGTTTGTCCAAACCCTTGTGTCATGCGCATATCGCTCTCCTTATTCCAATACTGTTTGCTTGAGAATGTTTGCCCCGTTCGTAGACGCTCACTTTTGAAGTATAATAGAAAATAAGGAGAATCGGAAGTTCTCATGCTTACGATTTTAATCGTCGAAGATGAAGCGGAGTTAGCAAACGTGTTGCGCGCCTATTTGGAAAAAGCGGGCTATTCTGTTTTGGTAGCGCTTCGCGGAGACAGCGGGCTTTCTTTGTGGGAAGACAAACAACCCGACCTCGTCATTTTAGACCTCAACCTGCCGGGCTTAGATGGACTCGACGTAGCCCGCGCCATTCGCCGCAAAGCCAACACGCCCTTGCTTATGCTCACTGCGCGCGTGGAAGAGACCGATCAACTCATCGGTTTGGAAATTGGAGCAGACGACTACCTCACGAAACCATTTTCTCCGCGCATTGTGGTGGCTCACGTGCGCGCCCTCTTGCGCCGTTCCAGCGTTGATCAAACACCCAGCCGCCTTATCCGTGCTGCCGATTTGGAAATAAACCTCGAAGCCCACACTGTTACCCGTCAGGAAGCCAACTTCGATCTGACTCCTACCGAATTTGACTTGCTCGTGGCGCTTGCCTCTCATCCTGGTAGAGTCTTTACGCGCCTGCAACTGCTTGAATCAACGCAAGGACAGGCTTACGAAGGCTACGAACGTACGATGGACGTGCACATTAAAAACCTCCGCGCCAAACTGGAAGTAGACCCGAAAAAGCCCCGCTACATAGAAACAGTATTTGGGGTTGGGTACCGTTTTACACGTACCACGTGAAGCCATGAAAAAGCAACTCTTGTTTTCCTTTACTCTCATTGCCCTCATCTCCGTTGTAAGTGTTGTACTCGTCTTTCGCAGCCAAACCAACATTGAAGTGCGTGATTTCGTCGTGCGCAGCAGCGCAATGGGGACTCAAAACCTCGTCTCCCTTTTACAAGAATATTATCGTCAAGCAAATTCGTGGAATGGCGTGGAGCAGATTTTTGAATCCCCCATACGCGTACGCTCACAAGGCATGGGTGCTCTTATGGGCAGAAACACTTCCTGGATGCATTGGCGTTTAGCCGACGCGACTGGCTCCATCGTCCACGATACAAACCAGCGCGCTAGCAAAGCAAAAATAAACGCCGCCGAGCGAAAGGCTGCCATCCCTATTGACGTTGATGGGCAAACCGTAGGCTATCTCATCGCCGAGATAAGCCTGGATTTTGAACAACGTAGTATGCGCCCCTTCATGGAGCGCATCAACCGCGCCGCCATCATCGCCGCTCTAATTGCAGTTTCCCTTTCCCTGGTCATCGCCCTTGGATTATCCTATGGTTTGTTACGCCCGGTGCGTGCACTCACCAAAGCCGCCGGAAATCTGGCACAGGGTGACCTCTCTCAGCGTGTGCCCGTTCAAGGCACAGACGAACTTGCCAATCTCAGCCAAACCTTTAATCAAATGGCTGAATCGTTGCAACGCGCCGAAGAAAGCCGCCGCGCCATGACAGCCGACATCGCCCACGAGCTGCGTACGCCCTTAGCCGTTCAGCGTGCCCAACTAGAAGCTCTGTTGGACGGTGTCTACGACCTCAACGCAGAAAATCTGCAAGCCATTGTTGCTCAAAACACCTTGCTCACCCGCCTGGTTGAAGACCTGCGCACCGTTACCCTTGCCGACAGCGGTGATTTACACCTTGAACGCATTCCCACGGATTTGTGCACCCTCGTAACGCGCAGCATAGAACAATTCACTCCGCAAGCAAAAGCACGCAGCATTGAAATCCAATCCACGCTGACGTCAGACTGCCCCAGGTTAGACCTCGACCCAGGCAGAATAGAACAAATCCTGGGTAACCTTTTCTCAAATGCTTTGCGTCATACTCCGCAAGAGGGGATAATCCACGTTCAGCTATTCTGTACATCCCAGCAGATCAACGTCAGCATCCACGACAGCGGAACAGGCATCCCCGAAGAAGCGCTGCCGCATATTTTTGATCGCCTTTATCGCGCCGATAAAGCCCGTAGCCGCCAGGCAGGCGGTTCCGGCTTGGGTTTGACAATCGCACGTAAGTTAGCCCGCGCTCACAATGGGGATTTAACCGCCGCCAATCATCCACAAGGCGGCGCAATCTTCACCCTCACGCTTCCGCTTTCGTAATTGAGAGGCTCAAGATGACCACCAACAACGTAACCCGCTTTTTAGACGCCAAGAAAATCCCATACACTGCTTACGAGTTGCCCGCAGAAAAACTGGGTGCGCTCGAAACCGCCAGCATTTTAAACGTACCCGCTCAGGTTGTGTTTAAAACCATCGTTATTTTACGGCAGGGGCAGGGTAAACCAATTCTTGCCATCGTCCCTGGTACAGGAGAAGTGGACCTCAAGGCGTTAGCAAAGTTCACCGGCGAAAAAAAACTAACTCCCGCAACCCAGCGGGAGGCAGAGCGCATAACCGGCTTGCAAAGCGGCGGCATCTCTCCCCTGGCGTTATTGAACAAAGGGTTTCAGATAATCTTAGACCAATCTGCAACTCACCACACCGAGATACACATCTCCGCCGGGCAGCGCGGGCTGAACGTTCGCTTGCAGGTCAAAGATTTCCTTGATGTTACACACGCACGCCTGGCAGAAATCTGCACCCCTGCCGCTGAATTGCGGGAAAATCGCACAAAATAACCAGACTCAATTCCACTCGTCCCGGCTATAATTAATTCCAACAGAGGATACTTCGTCTTGACTCTAACAAGGAGTAGTAATGTCAGAACGTTTTAACTTCACAAAAGTAATATTATGGCTCATCATTGCAATTGCTCTGCTTATTCTGTTTTACGCTTTACTTGCGCGTCCCTACCACATGCGCTGGGGCGCCACCCGCGAAGAAAGCATCGCAGCCATGCCAGGCGATCATTTTATTACAGCCACGTCAGAACATTCTACACGCGCCATAACAATTTACGCACCTGCCCCAATCGTTTGGGAATGGATCATTCAATTAGGGCAGGGACGCGGCGGCTTTTATAGTTACGACTGGCTGGAGAATTTATTCGCCGCCAAAATGGTCAATTCTGATCAAATCTTACCCACTGCGCAGATCCAAAAACTGGGTGATCACGTCTCCTTTATGGAAAATGGACCATACAACGAAGTTACTTTTATCGAACCTGGAAAAGTCCTCATCATTGGAAACGGTTGGACGTTTGTCCTCAAGGCGCAAGATCAACAAACCACGCGTCTGATTGTACGCTACACCTACGAACTTGGAAATAATCTTGCCAATACCATATATTATTACACCATTTTTGAGGAAGCGCATTTTATCATGGAAGCCGGCATGATGATGGGCATCAAACACCGCGCCGAGATGGATTTTCAAAACCGGGATTATACCTGCCGCGACTTTCAACTCGTCCCCCATAGGAGCATCCAATGAACCAGACAAATCCATCTTGTTTTCACACGGCAGCTGCCAGTTTCCGCTGCGGCGCCATGCTAGGTTTTCTGGCTGCGCTGGTATACGGTGTCGCTTTTGCTATCTATGCTATTTTACGTTCTTCGTTTCAAATCCTGTCCGTTTCTCTTCCCCCCAGGTTTCTGCCGGGTACCTTGGGAGCAAATGCTGTTTCCATCTTAATAGCGGCTGTCTCAATCTCGCTGCTCGCCAGTATTATCCCAACCCTGATTCAAGCGCTTACTACGTTTATTCTTTACCACTTATCTGCCTTATCCAACCCACATCGCACTCCTGTAAAAGCCATCTCGCTGGGCATTGGCATATCCGCCTGTATCTCATTGATTATTGGAATTCTCTTTCGTCAGACAACCGCCAGTTACTACCCAGCCTTCCTTCCCTGGGGGTATCTGGTTTGGATAGGGCTGCCCATCCTGATTTATATATGCTTGAGCGTGTGGATTTCCTGGAAAATCAACGAGGTAAACAACAAATGAACAACAACCCTAGCTTCTTGCCCACAACCTTTGGCGTGCTCCGCCCCTGGCACATAGATGACGCCCTCGCCCTGGTGAAATATGCCAACAACCGAAAAATCTGGCTCAATCTGCGCGACGGCTTTCCCTACCCCTACACAACGCAAGACGCTCAACACTTTCTTGATATGGTCAGCCGCCAAACCCCACAGACGTTTTTCGCGATTGCCACACATACAGAAGCCATCGGCGGCATTGGGATCATGCCAAACAGCGACGTACACCGCCTGACAGCGGAACTGGGTTATTGGCTAGCCGAACCCTTCTGGGGCAAAGGCATAATGAGTGAAGCCGTGTATGTCTTCACTGAATTTGCCTTCGCCCAGTTCAATCTCGTCCGTATTTACGCTGAACCGTATGCTTATAACAACGCTTCATCTCGCGTGTTGGAAAAAGCCGGCTTTTCATTTGAAGGACGCCTGAAATGCAGCGTCATCAAAGATGGCGTCATCCTAGACCAACTCTTATACGCCAAAATCAAACCCGGTATAAATTCAGCCAGCAGCTAACGGATCGTTTTCACACCATATTTCATAAGGGACCCCTCCCCTGAATTTGGCGGAGTCTGGTTACATTCCAAAATAACAACGCGAATGTTTCGTTTTGCCACCAGGGTGGATTCCACGTCTTCACACGTATATCCATAAACAGGATCGTATATTTCGACGTAATGCACACTCATACTATATTGTCCCTTTTCGATGACAAAAACAGTTTCGCTGGGAAAGTCTTTGCTCCCTTTGTCAACCAGAAAATTATACGCTCCACTATCATCCGCCGCGACCAGCTTCACTTCCACCTTTTTGCTCGCTTTGTTTACGATCGTTAGTCGCGCAGGATTCACCGGAGAGGCAGCCGTAAGGACTATACTGAGGATGGCAAGAATAAAAAAGAGTTTGCGCATTTCCTGTTTTCCAGGTCGTTTCTTGTAACCTATTTGCTGACTTTCTTCTTTAGCAGGTTGATCACTGCTTCGGCAAGCGTTTTACCAACGTCGTTAGATTTATTTGTCGTCCCGCCTGTCATCATATCCGGGGGTGGTCCACCACTGCCCATCAACATTTGCATGCCTCCCGCTCCTCCCGGTCCGCCGCCCATCTGTCCACCTGCTCCAGCGGCAGCATCTCTATTTCCATTCTTCCCGCCGTTCCCGGCGATTCCAATACCCACGTTCACCCCTATACTCTTGGCAAAAGCCTGAAATTCTTCGCTGGATGTCGCCTGGATAGCCGCCATTTGTTCGGCGGTCATCGTATCTTGCAATTGATTATAAACTGCGTTAATTTCCTCAATTGCGTTCTCTGTGGGAGTTAAATTCCGCGCCGCCTTCCATAGCGGCAGCAGGTGAGCCGCTTGTTGCGCTGTAACTGCCTGAGCCGTGTTTTCTAATTTCAGCGTCCCCAACGCCAGACGAACAGATAATGGTAGTGTGTTTCCTGCTTCGCCGGTTTGGCGCGCGCTATCGCCGCTCGGAGGTGTGCTTCTTCCCGTACACCCACTTAACACAAGTAGCACACAAAATAACATACAACAACAAATCATTAATTGTTTTTTCATGCCATTTCCTTTTTTTTGCATTGTTATGTACTCAACCTATTCATGCCGCAAAGCTTCAATGGGATCAAGTTGAGCAGCTTTATTAGCCGGGAAATAACCAAAGATAATCCCCACCATGGCTGCAGATGAAAACGCCAGGACGATCGACTCAGGCACAATATACGTGGGCATTCCCCCAAAGATGCCAAACAACCAGGAGCCGCCCACGCCAAGCAATATCCCGATTACACCGCCCACCAAACTCAGCAGGAGCGCTTCCGTGAGGAACTGTAAACGAATGTCATTTGGTGTAGCCCCAACTGCCTGGCGGATGCCAATTTCACGCGTTCTTTCTGTTACGCTGACCAACATAATGTTCATAATCCCAATCCCACCAACGATGAGCGAAACTCCCGCAACCCAGGCTAACAGATTGCGGAATGCCGCCGTGGTTGCTTCGCGCGACTGGATAACGTCCTCCTGGGTTTGCACTACAAAATCAAGTTCATCCATAGAGACGCCATGCCGGCGCGCAAGTAAATACTCAATTTGTTGTATAACCTTTTCCTTATCTGCGTTGTCCTCTAGTTTCACCGTGATCATTCGCACGCGGTCGCCGATGACTCTCGCAAAAAAAGCCGGGGTGAATTTTTCTAATACAACACTGATCGGCGTATACAATCGAGCATCAAAATCCGTGTTTCCCACGACCCCTTTTTTATCCAATATCCCGATCACGGTTAATTTAACTTTTCCTACGGTTACGACCTCTCCTACGGGGTCTATACCAACGAACAATTCTTTTGCCAGAGAACTTCCTAAAACGACGACTTTTTGTTTCCGCTCTATGTCATTTTCGTTAAAAAATCTCCCAGAGGCAATACTTAAATCACGCACCGCAGGATAATCCGCCGTGGCGCCTAAGATTTCGATGTCGTCCAGGGTTACATTGCCATACTTCACCTGTTCCGAGCTGTTTTGTTCGACGACCACGCCTGATATCCCATTCACGCTTTCCACAATCGCGGCTGCGTCATCGTACACCAACCCTCCCGTGGGAGGAGACGTGGGACCGCCGCGCGAGAAACGCGACTGCAAGAAAATGAGGTTAGATCCCAAACGCGTGATCTGCTCCTCAATTGATTTTTCCGTCCCGGCGCTCACGGAAATCATCACGATCACTGCCGCGACGCCAATAATCACGCCTAACATTGTCAGCAAGGAACGCAGCTTGTTGTTCGTCAAGCCCTTCCATGCGATCTGAATCACTTTACGGATGTGCATCCAGCGCCTCCAGGTCTAATGTTCGCCTTTGTGGGTTAATATGATCCGTCTCAATCCGCCCATCGCGGAAAAAGACCATCCGTTCAGCGTGTGCAGCAATGTCATTGTCGTGTGTAACCATGACGATCGTCCTGCCGCGCTTATGCAATCCCACCAATATTGTCATTATTTCTTCGCCCACTTTACTGTCCAGGTTGCCCGTAGGTTCGTCTGCCAGAATCAACACCGGGTCGTTAATCAACGCTCGCGCAATCGCCACACGCTGCGCTTGCCCACCGGATAATTCGTGAGGTTGGTGATACATTCTATCCGCTAAACCAACCACCATCAGAGCCTCCTGCGCTCTCTGCATTTGTTGAGCAATACTGATGTGATTTTCCCTGTCATACAGCATGGGCAGGGCAACGTTATCCAAAGCGGTCGTACGCGGCAGCAAATTATACGCCTGAAAGATAAAGCCAAGTCTGCGATTGCGAATTCCAGCCAACCTGGCTTTATTTAAATTACTTACGTCTTCCCCAGCCAAAATATAATTGCCCGCTGTAGGACGATCCAGGCAGCCGAGAATGTTCATCAATGAGCTTTTTCCCGACCCGGAAGGTCCCATAATTGCGACGAATTCCCCTTCTTCAACGATCACTTCCACACCCGCCAGGGCATGTACTTCCCCGTCGCCTCCGACATACACATTGGTCAGTCC
>CAZGDA010000082.1:0-11592 GCA_964524425.1 uncultured Anaerolineaceae bacterium
GTGAAAGCCCACTGATGATGAGAAGGATACCCAGGATGAGTGGATCCGGGGCAATACCCAAAAAACCGATGAAGGTGGCGGTGATGGCAGGAGAAATGATGACCAGGTAACGCAGGTTATGACGGTCTGCCAGGTAGCCGATGAGAGGATTTAAAATGGCAGGAATTTGGGAGATGGCGGCAAGCGTTCCGGCAGCGGTTAGGGAGAGGGAGAGCTTTTCAATGAGCAATGGCAGCAATGGGGAGACGAATGACATATAGACGTCATTAAAAAAGTGCCCACTAGCAATGGTTAATACGTGGTTTGTGTCAAATTCGTTTTCTTTTTGAGATGAGATGGGGATGGCTTCGATGTTCATAAGCGGTACCTGTCTTTTAAAAACATACGCACCATTCCAAAAGAGAATGGTTTTGCGCTGCATGATGATAACAGATGTAAATAGAAAATGTCAATGGCATTTAATAAAGAAGAGTGGCAATGAGGCAGGCAAATGGAGCGGAAAGGCAGAGAATTGACATCCATTTCTGATGGTGTTATACTCAAACCATCATCCAGGGTTATCAATACATCTTTTTTTGGAGTAATTATGCCGGAATACGTCCTTCCCAAAACTTATGATTTCAAATCCACTGAGCACCGCATCTACGAAATGTGGGAGAAGAAGGGATATTTTAAACCTTTCAATGACCCACAAAACGCCGATTTTGACCCAGATATTAAAACGTTTGTGATTTCGATCCCACCGCCTAATGTAACTGGGGAATTGCATTTAGGTCATGCCATGTTTGTATCCATGGAAGACCTGATGATTCGCTATCATCGCATGAAAGGGTACGCTACCCTGTGGGTGCCGGGAGCTGATCATGCAGGGATTGCGACGCAGCTTCAGGTGGAAAAGGCGTTGGCAAAGGAAGGTTTATCGCGCGAGGAGATTGGACGGGAGAAGTTTTTGGAGCGTACCTGGGCTTGGAAAGAGAAGTTTGGTGGGATCATTTTTCAACAAATTCGCCGTTTAGGAGCTTCTTGTGATTGGGACAGAGTGCGATTCACCCTGGATGAGGGCTTGTCGCGGGCAGTGCGAGAGGCATTTGTGCGTTTATACGAGAAAGGGTTGATTTACCGCGGCAAGCGATTGATCAACTGGTCTCCGGGGCTAAAGACAGCCGTTTCGGACCTGGAAGTGGAGTATACGGAAGAGCCTGGCGCGCTGTATTATTTTAAGTACCGTCTGGCGGGCGGCGGCGCAGAGGATTATATACCCGTAGCCACCACACGCCCAGAGACGATCTTAGGAGATACGGCTGTGGCGGTACATCCAGATGACGAGAGGTATAGGAAATATATAGGGAAAATGGTGGTTGTGCCAATTCTGGGACGGGAAGTGCCAGTGATTGCGGATGAATACGTGGAACGCGAGTTTGGTACGGGGGCGTTGAAAATCACTCCCGGACATGATATCAATGACTACGAAATTGGTTTGCGTCACAACCTGGAAATCATTTCTATAATGGATGAAAAAGTGCGCATCAATGAAAACGGCGGTGCATACGTGGGAATGGATCGTTTTGACTGCCGTAAAAAGATATGGGAAGACATGCGCGCCGCGGGACTGGTGATTAAGGAAGAGCCATATACGCTTACGGTGCCACGATCACAACGCGGGGGTGAAATCGTCGAACCCATGTTGTCCAGTCAGTGGTTTGTGCGCATGGAGCCGCTTGCAAAAGCCGGTTTGGAAGCCGTGCGAGATGGGCGAATTACAATCGTCCCAGAGCGGTTTACTAAAGTGTATTATAACTGGCTGGAAAACATCAAGGATTGGTGCATAAGCCGCCAGTTATGGTGGGGGCATCGTATTCCGGTGTGGTATGCAAAAGACGGGACGATGTTTTGCGCACACGATGAAGAAGAAGCGCGGCAAATGGCGCGTCAGCGTTTTGGTGAAGATGTCGCGCTGGAACAAGATGCGGACGTTTTGGATACGTGGTTTTCATCGGGGTTGTGGCCATTTTCCACGCTTGGCTGGCCTGAAAACACGCCTGATCTACAATATTTTTATCCCACGTCTGTTTTAGAGACCGGTTACGACATTCTCTTTTTCTGGGTGGCAAGGATGATTATGTCGGGGTTGGAGTATACCGGTCAGGCGCCATTCCATACAGTTTATTTACATGGCTTGATTCGGGATGAACATGGACGGAAAATGAGCAAGACGTATGGAAACGTGATTGATCCGCTGGTGGTGATGGATGAAATGGGCACGGATGCGCTACGCTTTACGTTACTGGTAAGCTCTACGCCAGGCAACGATATGAATTTAAGTGTTAAGAAAGTGGAGGCAAACCGTAATTTCACCAATAAGATCTGGAATGCGGGACGCTTTGTGATCAGCGCGCTGGGGCAGGCACCTGCTTCAGCACAGAATGAGCCGCAATGGACGCTGGCTGATTCGTGGATTTGGGCACGTTTACAAGCTCTAATCCGGGATGTAGAACGGCTATTCCAGAATTACCAGTATGGTGAAGGCGGCAGGCAAATTTACGATTTCTTCTGGAGCGAGTTTGCCGACTGGTATGTGGAAATTGCTAAGCTGCAAATGGCAGAGGGTGGAGATCGCGCTTATTACACAGCCGACACCCTGGCGCGTATGTTAGATTTGACTTTACGTTTGTTACACCCGTTTACTCCTTTTGTTACTGAAGAGTTGTGGGGACATCTGAAGAACGCGGTAACAAACCGCAGAGTAGATCGGCACAGCGATATGCCGTTATCGGATGACTGGGCGGAGGCGCTCATTATGGCTTCCTGGCCCATGCCACGCGCAGAAGAAGGCTGGGAAGCACAGAAGGTGGCGGATTTTTGCCTGGTGCAGGATGTGGTGCGCGTCGTCCGTAATTTAAGGGCAGATAAAAAGGTTAACCCTGGAACGCGTATTCCGGCGATTCTGGTGGGAGGAGAGAAAACGGCTATCTTGAATGAGCAGGCAGCCACTATCGCCAGCCTGGCAAAAATCGAAGCGGAAAAAATGATTATCACGCCACGGCTTGAGAAAAAACCTGAAGGACATATCGCCCTGGTGGCAAGCGGTGTGGAAATATACATGCCGCTTGCAGACATGGTGGATGCCGAGGAAGAACGTACACGCCTGGAAAAGGATTACGCCGATACACGAATACAAATTGATCGGCTGGAAAAATTATTAAATAGTTCGTTTGCTGAAAAGGCACCGGCAGAAGTTGTACAAAAAGAGCGCGACCGCCTGATTGGTTTTCAAGAGACGGCACAGAAACTACGCAGCCAACTGGATAATATGACATGAAATAGCGGGATGATAGCAAAGCTGCTCCGACCATTATCTGTACGTGTCGTTGTCCTGGCGATAGTATATTTCGCCCTGGCTTATGTAAATCTGGCTTTTTTCACTTTCGGTCAGTATGACTCATTTCCTACGATTTGGATACCCAGCGGGGTTGCGCTGGCTGTCCTGCTATTAACCCCAAGACGTGAATGGGCGGCGTATCTGGCAGGGATATTCGCTGCCAGTATTCTGGCGCATTCATTGAACAATACCCTTTTGTGGCTTGCTATTTGTTATAGTTTTATAAGCGTTCTCGAATGCACCAGTGCAGCCCTGTTGTTTCAGCGCTTTACAGATGAGAAAGTCTCCTTTCAAAAGCTGCGCGAAACGGCAATATTTGTTACAGTTTCGGCTTTACCAGCAAGTGTGTTGTCTGCAGGGCTAAAGATAGCTGTATTTTGTGTTGCGTTTCCAGGAGTGGACTTTTTTATCCGATGGGCTGGATGGAGTGCGGCGTTTTACATTGGAATGATTGTTATAACGCCTCTTTTAGTAAGCACAAATTATTTATTACGGAAAGAATTTAAAGCGTCTGTTGCGTACGTGTTTGAGAGAGTGGCAATTCTCCTGTTGGTGGGAGTTTTGGCTTTTGCTATTTTTGGAGATGTAGGTTTAGGTTCTCCTCATTCCTTACCTTTTTTCTTTTTACCGTTTCCGGTGTTGATTTTTGCGGCGACGCGTTTTGGAGTTGCGGGTGCATGCTGGATTTCTGCGTTGCTGGCGGTTGAGGCTGTGTTGGTCATTTCTCAAACGCGCAATTCGCTGGGATATCTATACGTTTCCTGGCATCAAAAGATCTGGTGGCTGCAAAGCTACGTAGCAACGGCGTCGTTGAGCACTATGATCCTGGCTGTTTTAACGACGGAAGGAAGAAAAACGCGCGAGAGTTTACAATCCAGTGAAGAACGATTGCGGATTCTGGTGCAAGATATGCCGGTTATGTTTGACGCATTCGATGGAGATGGGTTGATTGTTGCATGGAATAAAGAATGCGAGCGAGTAACAGGATATTCGGCGAGCGAAGTGATTGGAAATGAAAATATTGTTGTAAGTATGTACCCGGATGAGGAATATCGTCAACGCATGATTGCAGAGTGGGAGACCTGTGTTGGGAATTACCGCAACTGGGAATGGGATGTAACCTGTAAGGACGGCAACAAGAAAATAATTGCCTGGTCAAGCATTTCGGCGGTTAATCCTTTGCCAGGGTGGGCAAGCTGGGGCGTGGGAGTGGACATCACGGAGCGTAAAAAAGCCGAGAGGATCATTCGCGAACAAACCCAGGAACTTCACGCACAGAAAGAAGAATTATCCGCCCAGAATGAACAATTGTTGGCTCAAACGCAGGAACTACTTGCACAAGAAGCCATTCTACGCGACAGTGAAGCACGTCTTAACCGATCTCAGAGTGTGGCAAACGTAGGAAGCTGGGAATTGGACCTGGCTACCATGAAAACGTGGGCATCCCCGGAAGCGTTCCGTATATATGGACTGAAGATCAATTCGGAACAAAGTTTACCATTGGTGGATGTGCAAAAAGTGCCATTAGGAGAAGAACGTCCGCGCCTGGACGCTGCCTTGCATAATTTAATTGCCAATAATATTCCTTATCATATTGATTACCGCATCCGGCGTGTGGATGATGAAGAGCTTCGGTACGTGCATTCCAGAGCTGAATTGGTCCGCGATGCACAAGGGCGGGCTGTGAAAGTTCTGGGCACGCTACAAGATATTACGGAAAGGAAACTTGTCGAGGAGAAGCTTGCCCAAACCCAGGCGCTTTTGCTCGCGTCAATAGAGCAATCTCCAGCAGGTATCATGGTTGCAGATGCACCAGACGTGCACGTGCGTTTGATGAACCGGGCTGCTGAAGAGATTTTGATGATGGAGCGCGAGAGGCATTATGCAGTGAATCTGGATAATAATGACATAATCGAATGGGTCTGTTATCGTGCGGATGGGAGTCGCTACGAAGTTGCCGAATTACCTCTACCGCAAACTATCTTGAGCGGGACGACGGTTGGGAATGTGGAGATACGCGTGGTACGCTCGGATGGAAGCGAACGCTGGATATTATCTAACAGCGCCCCCATTCGAGACGCGGATGGAAACATTACGGCTGGGGTGATTGTTTTTCTAGACATTACAGAACGGAAGCGGATAGAAAATGCCCTTTATGAGAGTGAGGAGCGCTATCGCACCTTGTTCAACGCAGAGTCGGACGCAATTTTCCTCATTGACGGCGAAAGCGGGCAAATTCTGGATGCAAACCTGGCTGCATTGCAGATGTATGGATACACATACGAGGAGTTAATGCAACGCAAGAACACAGATATATCGGCAGAACCATCGGAAACACGACGCCACCTGGAACAGAAAAGCGAACACGTGGCTTTGCGTTGGCATCGAAAAAAGGACGGCACCGTCTTTCCTACTGAAATTACCGCCAGTAACATAGAGCTTGGAGGCAGGAAAATACACATTGCTGCTATTCGTAATATAAGCAAACGATTGGAGATAGAGAGCGCCCTCAGTGAAAGCGAGGAACGTTTCCGTCTATTGACGCAAGAAGCTCCATTTGGCATGGCACTCCTGGATGGTAAGGGTGGAATCTTATATATAAATAATCAATTTACCCGGATAACAGGCTACACTTTGGAGGATATTCCACGCGGAGAAGAATGGTATGCGAAGGCATATCCAGATGACAGTTACCGTAAGGATGTGGAAAGCGGGTATTATGAGAATATTGAGTTGATTAAAAATGAACTCCCTGTACCGATGAGGGTTTTACGTGTGCGGTGCAAGGATGGAAGCGATAAACAAATTCGACACAGGATGGTATTATTCCCAGATGAAAAAATACTAGTAACAATGGAGGATATAACCGAACAAAAACACGCCGAAGATACCTTGCAAAAGCAGAGAGCTTACCTTGAAGCACTGTATGAAACGATTTTAGGGGTGATTGACCGGCTGAAATTAAGTGATCTGCTATACAGTATTGTCTCACGCGCTACCACTCTGGTGGGGGTAAATAATGGATTTATCTTTTTGGTGAATGTAGAAAAAGATTGTCTTGAGTTGAGGTTTGGTATAGGTTATTTTAAAGAATATATTAATGTACCCTTGCGGAAAGGGGAAGGGCTTTCTGGTAAGGTGTGGGAGACTGGAAAAGCGCTGGCATTGGATGATTATTCTGTGTGGGACAACAAGGCAGATGGTTTTACCGGTATACCTTTGCACGCAATTGCGGCATTCCCGCTTGTTTCCGGTGGACAGGTCGTGGGGGTAATTGGGGTTGGACACGTTGATGTGAATGGTACACTAGGGAAAAATGAGATCGAATTGCTTAGCCGCTTTGCACAATTGGCTTCTGTTGCGTTGGATAATGCCAAACTATACGAAGCTGTGCAACAGGAGCTTGCGGAGCGACGCAAGGCTGAACGAGAGGTCTTGCTTCTAAATGCGGAATTAGAACAACGGGTGTTGGAACGTACGGCGCAACTGGAAGCGGCTAATCGCGAGATGGAGGCATTTTCGTATTCCGTATCGCACGATTTGCGTGCGCCCTTGCGCAGTATAGATGGATTCAGCCAGATGTTGTATGAAGATTATTACGAACAGTTGGATGAGACAGGTAAATATAATTTGCAACGCGTACGCGCAGGCGCCCAACGAATGGGGGACCTGATAGAAGATTTGTTGCAACTCTCACGGTTAACGCGCGGAGAGATCCACCGCGCCTACGTGGATATCAGCGCTTTGGTATTGACGGTTGTGGAAGAGATGCGTAAACAAGATGACAAGCGCCAGGTGGAATTTATAGTGCAAAGTGGTTTAACGGCGAATGTAGACGAGCATTTGATACAGATAGTATTAGAGAACTTGATAGGAAATGCCTGGAAATTCACCGCAAGACGAGCACAAGCACGGATTGAGTTCGGCGCATTGAAGCAGGAAAACGGCTTAACCGCATATTTTGTACGGGATAACGGAGCCGGGTTTAATATGGTATACGTTAATAAACTATTTGGCGCTTTCCAACGATTGCATTCTGATAAAGAGTTTCCCGGTACAGGTGTTGGACTGGCGACAGTGCAGCGCATTATCCACCGACACGGGGGAGAAGTGTGGGCGGAAGCAGAAGAAGGCAAAGGGGCGACGTTTTTCTTCACACTGCCCGAATAATGCTCAATGTGGTTGCATTATCCAGAATTAATTATATAATCATGAAAATAAGGCAAAAAACTAATGCTGGGCAACAACGCATTTTACGAAACCAAGCTAAAACAATATATAGAAGAAAATGAAATTCCAGCCGAACATCTTGTGTTTGAGCGTTCATGTCATTCGGTTGCAGAGGCTGCTGAGACCGCCGGAGTAACGCGGGAAGATTTTATAAAAAGTGTGTGTATGATGGCTGCGGACGGAAGGCTGGTAGTAGGGATTGTCAAGGGGGAAGATCGCGCCAGTACTACCCGCGTGGCAAAAGTATTGGGAGTGGAGACTGTGCGCATAGCCAATGAAGAGGAGATGCTGGAACGCACGGGATATCCATGCGGTGGGACGCCAGCATTTGGATACCCTGCGCAATTCCTGATTGATGAGCGAGTGCTGCGGAAAGAGGTTGTTTATTCCGGTGGTGGATCTGAAACAGCGCTGGTGAAGATGCGTTCGGTTGATCTGTCCAAAGCCAACGGTGGTAGAATTGTACGAATCAGGAGTTAGCCTTGATGCGGTTTAAAGATAAGGTGATATTGATCAGCGGTGGTAATCGCGGCATTGGGTTGGCTGCGGCAAAACACTTTCACACAGAAGGCGGTTTACTGGCATTGGCAGCGCGCAACAAACAGACGGGTGATGTGGCAGCCAAAGAGTTGAATGCTTTGTTCCTGCCGTGCGACGTTCGCCAGGCGGTGGATTGTGCGTATGCAATACAGGAAACAGTGCGCACATACGGTCGGTTGGACGTATTGGTGAATGCTGCTGGAGTGATTTATCGCAACCGAACGCTTGAACACACTTCGGAAGAGGAATGGGACAACATTTTTGATACGAATGTGAAGGGCACATTTTTAATGTGCAAGTATGCCATGCCGGCGTTACGGGAATACGGCGGCTCGATCGTGAACGTTGCTTCCTACGTGGGGTTGGTGGGATTTGCAGGCGCGGCGGCTTATGCGGCTTCAAAGGCGGCGATGGTGAACTTAACGCGCAGCGTTGCGTTAGACCACGCTCGTGAAAAGGTGCGTGTAAATTGTGTTTGTCCTGGCAGCGTGGCAACAGATATGTTATATGAGGCGTGGCGGATGTTTGGCGATGAAAAGGAAGCCAGGCGCCTTTGGGCGGAGAAACATCCCCTGGGACGGATAGCGGATGCCGACGAAGTGGCGCGGGTGATTCTTTTTCTTGCCAGCGATGAGGCGAGCTTTATCACCGGCGCAGCGCTGCCTGTGGATGGTGGGATCACGGCTGCTTAACGAATTTGTGGGATACAGGTAAAGGCAGGTGTTTTATGTTACAACCCGTTTTTGCAGACCTGGTTTTTGATGAAAGTGATCGCCCCGTGGGGATAGCCTACGTGGGAGACGAACCGTGTTATGTGATTGAAGATCAGGGTTTTCGTCGCCACATTCCGGCACGGGATGTGGATTTGCAAGTTTTAAGTCAGATGGGGGAGATGGTGCAGGGCAACGAAGAGATGCTGGCGAATCTGGCTGCGAAGCAATTGGGACAGGAAGATATTTTTTCACGTGCCATGCTGGAAAAACAATTGCACAACATTGATGCGCAGTTTGAGCAACTGCTTCAAACAGGGATTCCAGCAGAAGTACGTGCATATCTTGGTATGATGGGGTTTAAAATCCGCATCAACATGCACGGAGAAGTATTGGAGATTGCCCAACCGGGGATGATTGCACCAGATGAGGAGTGATAATTATCTGCTGCGGTGCCAGAGCACACCGCGCTGGGGAGCGAATAAAAAAGCTAACAAGAAAAATACAGTGGCGGTCAGTACAATGGCAGAACCGGAGGCGAGATTCATGTAGTAGCTTAGATACAAGCCAACCAAACTCGATGCGCCGCCGAGGAGGGCAGCCAGAGCCATCATGGCAGGCAGGCGACGGGTGAGCAGGTAGGCGGTTGCGCCGGGGGTAACCAGCATGGCGGCAGATAAACCTACACCGACAGTTTGCACGGAAATGACAATCGTCAATGCTAGAAGCACGAGGAGCAAGCTGCGAAAGAAATCGGCGGGTAATCGCAAAGTAGCAGCCAGAATGGGGTCAAAGGATATAACCAGGAAGGGTTTATAGAACAGCAGGATTGTAATTATTACTAAAGTACTCACGATGCAGGTTAGCCACAGGTCTTGTGTGCTGACACCCAGCACGTTGCCGAAAAGAATGTGACTGAGGTCAACTGCATAAGTACGCACGGTGCTGATGAGAGCTACACCCAGGGCAAGGGCGGCAGAGAAGAGGATGCCAATGGCAGTATCTTCTTTGACTGTGCCCTGGCGGGAGAGAAAACTAATCAAAAGGGCAACAATCACAGCAGCAGCCAAGGCGCCGAGGGTTAGATTTCCCCCGATCAGATAAGCAATGGCGATGCCCGGGAGGATGGCGTGTGCCATGGCATCCCCCAGAAATGCCATAGAGCGTAAGACAACGTAACAGCCTACTACAGCACATAACACTCCTACCAACATGGAAGCAAGCAAACCGCGCTGCATGAAGGCGTAAGACATGGGGTCGAGAAAAAAGTTTAACATTTGGGACAACATTCGTCTACTAAAACGAGATTATCAAGGGAAAGAACCTGGTCTCCGAATGCCTGGCGGATCACATCGGCAGTGAACACTTGGGCAGGCGCCCCATAAGCAATAACACGGCGGTTGAGCAGCAAGACGGTATCGAAGCGATTGGCAGCCATGTTCAAATCGTGGGTGGATACCATAGTAGTTACATTCTGCATTTTGAGGTCTTGCAGGAGAGCGAGGGTAGATTCTTGGGTGGCAGCGTCAACGCCGGTGAAAGGCTCATCGAGGAGGAGGATGTGCGGTTCTTGTGCAAGAGCGCGCGCCAGAAAAACCCGCTGCTGCTGACCGCCGGATAAATCTCCAATGGAGACAGCGGAGAGAGAAGCAATGCCCATTTGTTGCATAGAGCGCATGACAATCTGACGGTCTTGGTGGCTGGGTTTTCCGAACCAACCAAGTCTACCAAAGCGTCCCATCATCACCACATCAGAAACAGTAACAGGAAAACGCCAATCCACTTCACCGCGCTGAGGGACATACGCCACGCAATCTTGGTGATGTCCCAGGGGTTTGCCGTGGATGAGAATTCTCCCCTGGCGCAGGGGTAGCAGACCGACGAGTGCTTTAAACAATGTAGATTTCCCGGCGCCGTTAGGTCCGACAATGGCTACCTGCCCTCCATGAGCGACCTGGAAGGTAACTTCATTCAAGACAGGGACGCCGTTGTAGGCAACACTGATGTTTTCAATGTCAAGCCGCGCCGGCTCGTTTTGAATAAACGCATTCTTCATTAAGTTTTTTCCGTTTGATTGAGGATAAATCCATTATGAAATTTGAGGGAGGGGCTGTCTATTTTAGACAGCCCCTGATGGATAATTATTTCAAGGCGTCCACAATCATGGTAGTATTATACTTCATCATGTCAATATAAGTTGGTGCTTTACCATCTGCTTCAGTGATGGAATGGGTGTAAAGATCAGTTACAAGTTTAACGCCAGCTTCGCTGGCAACCTGTTTTGCCACCTGGGGATTTGCACCTGTCTCCAAGAAGACAGCTTTAGCACCGGTTGATTTTATTGCATCTACCAGGCTAGCTACTTGTTGTGCGGAAGGGGAAGCATTGGTGCTAACGCTAGGGATAACAGCGCCGACGATTTTAAAACCATAGCGATCGGCAAAGTACCCCAAACTCTCGTGGTTGGTAACGAGTAAGCGGTTTTGAGCGGGTACCTGAGATACCTGAGCCTGGATCCATGCGTCCAGCTCTTTTAACTTACTGGTGTAAGCAGCGGCGTTTTGGTTGAATACGTCATTCCCCTGAGGGTCTGCTTGCGAAAGACCGCTACGGATGTTTTCTACGTACGTGATGACAAGGTTGGGATCGAGCCAGAAATGCGGATCGCCTTCATGATGATGGTGGTGTTCCTCTCCGGTGTTGGCTTCTTCTTCATGGTGGTGTTCCTCTCCG
>CAZGDA010000083.1:0-11254 GCA_964524425.1 uncultured Anaerolineaceae bacterium
GGTTGGACCTACCCTGGCAGGATTGGCGGAACAGGGGGACGCGCGTTTGAAGGCGCTGGGCATCCTTTTTGTAACTCGTGAAGTAGGGCATACCAGCATGGCTTTTTTAGGCGGGCGATTGTACGACCGTTTGCCGGGGCATTGGATTTTTGCCAGCGGGGTCTTGCTGGGTTGTATTGTCTTGGCGTTTATTCCGTTTTTATCTACATTGCTGATGCTGGAAATTGCTTTTGGCTTGCTAGGTTTTTGTTTTGGGGCAATGGATGTAGGTGGAAATATGCTGTTGATATTAACGCACGGGGATGACGTGGCACCGTTTATCAATGGCTTGCATTTCTTTTTTGGATTGGGTGCGGCGCTTTCTCCCGTAGTTGCTGCCCAGGTAATGCTGCACACAGGCGGTATCCAATGGACGTATTGGATTCTGGCTGTTTTGGTGTTACCTCTGCCGTTTTTCCTTTACTTACAGCCCAGTCCAAAACATCACAGCCAGGCGGGGGAAGCTGTGAACGGAGGCAGGGTTAGCCTGGCTTTGGTTTTAACGTTTGCTGTCTTTTTGGTGCTCTACGTGGGTGGTGAGGTTAGTTTTAGCGGCTGGATTTCTTCCTACATGATCTTACAAGGTGCAAGTGCACAGATGGCGGCTTATCTGGCTTCTGGCTTTTGGGGCGCGTTTACAGTGGCAAGGCTGTTTGGGATTCCAGTAGCGATGCGATTTCCTATTACCCAGATTCTGTACGTTTGTTTGACCGCCGGGGTGATTTTTCTGTTGTTGATGATGGTGTTCCCTGGCTCGCTAGCGATTGTTTGGTTGGGGACGTGTGGATTTGGTTTTTCTGTGGGACCGGTGTTCGCCACGTTTATGGCACTGACGGGCAAGAGTATGCGCCTGAGTGGAAAAATTCTAGGCTGGATTATGATTGGGGGAAGCATCGGAGCAATGGTCATTCCCTGGTTCACCGGTCAGATGATTGGATGGATGGGGGGACACGGCTTTTTCTATTCAGTTATCGGGGCGATGTCCTTATTGCTGGTAGTCCTTACGATTATCTTACGCCTTAGACCAAATGATGTAATTACACCTGAGGTGGTTTCAACGGAACAACCTTCCCTTCCGATAGGTTAAGTAAATCGGCGGGGGAGAGTTTAAACACGGCGTTTGGCGTGCCTGCCGCCGCCCAAATCACGTCGAAGGCGGTTAAGTCCTGGTCTATGAAGGTGAGCATGGGCTGGAGGTGCCCTACGGGGGGTACACCGCCAATGGCAAAGCCAGTTTGTTCGCGCACAAAATCGGCGTTTGCTTTTTCGATGGGTTCTCCAATGTATTGAGCGAGGAGAGACTCGCTGACGCGATTGGCGCCACTGACGAGAGCCAAGACCGGCTTGCCACTTTGGGTTGTGCGAAATACGAGCGATTTGACGATTTGCCCGACGGTGCAGCCGACAGTTTGGGCTGCTTCTGCGGCGCTACGGGTGGAAGCAGGCATTTGCACTACCTGGCAGGTAACGCCGCGCGCGTTGATTGCTTGCTGTACTTTTTGTGCACTGGTGGGAAGGGATGAGTCCATGTTTTGCGTTATCTCCTTTGATGACGTACTCTTTTTTGAAACGTCCTGAATTTTTGTGTACGTTGCGGTATAATTATATCACTATTAAAACAGGTAATAAATCTGCCTTTGTCGCAGTTTTTTTTCTTTGCCAACACAGAAACGCATTCCGGAACGAAGGATTGCGTGGGTTGAACTAGAGCAGATTGGAGAAATTTCATAGGAGGTTAAATTGTAAAAATTATGGATACACAACACATTTCCCCGGTATGGTCGCGAGCGCATAGCATCGAGGTAGAACGCGGTGAAGGTATTTATATCTACGACGTGAATGGAGAGAGATATATTGATTTCACTTGCGGAATTGGCGTAACGAATACAGGACACTGCCACCCGAAGGTGGTGCAGGCAGCTCAAGAGCAGGTGGGCAAGATCATTCACGCCCAGGTGAATATTTTTCATCACAAACCCTTGCTTGAACTGGGAAAGGCATTAAACGAAATCACGCCAGAGAATATTGACACGTTTTTCTTTTCCAATTCAGGTGCGGAGGCGGTTGAAGGGGCGGTGAAACTGGCAAAACATGCCAGCGGCAAGCCGAACGTGATTGTCTTCAACGGTTCGTTCCACGGGCGCACACATTTGACGATGGCGATGACCACGTCTAATACAATTTATCGGAAGAAATATCAACCGCTGCCTGCGGGGATTTTTGTAACGCCGTATCCGTATGCTTATCGGTTAGGCTGCGACGCAGAGGAAACCAGCCGTTGGTGTATAAAAGAACTGCGTCACTTACTGGCGACGCAGACCGCGCCGGAAGAGACGGCAGCTATCATCATTGAACCAGTTTTAGGCGAGGGTGGTTACGTTGTTCCACCGAAATCATTTATGAAGAGCCTGCGTGAATTGTGTGATGAACACGGTATTTTGCTCATCGCCGACGAAGTTCAGTCTGGTTTTGGACGCACGGGACGTTTCTTTGCTATAGACCACTTTGATGTCAAACCAGATATTATGGTGATGGCTAAGGGTCTGGCGTCTGGTTTTCCGTTATCGTGTGTGGCATCCACGCGGGCGATCATGGAAAAATGGATTCCGGGTACGCACGGCGGCACGTATGGAGGCAACCCGGTGGCTTGCGCAGCGGCGGTGGCGACAATCCGAGTAATGCAAGACGGCGTGGTGGAAAACGCGGCAACGATGGGGAATGTTTTGATGGGCGGTTTACGCAACATGCAGAGCCGTTATCCTGTGATTGGTGATGTGCGCGGACTGGGATTGATGATTGGGACGGAACTGGTTAAAGTGGACGGTTCGCCAGCGACGGAGATAACCAAAGCCGTTATAGCAAATTGCCGTGAGGAAAAATTGTTGTTGTTGAACTGCGGCACGTACCATAATGTTATTCGCTGGATACCGCCATTGATCGTAACCAAAGAACAGGTTCAGGAAGCTTTGGGTATCTTTGAACGAGCACTTCAAAAAGCAATTGAAGCATGATAGTCGTTGCGAGCAAGAACGGAAAAGTGGGCATTCGCCAGGCGATGGAGGTGCTGAAAGCTGGCGGTTCTGCGATGGACGCGGTTGAAGCAGGGATTCGCCTGGTGGAGGATAACCCCAAGGATCACAGCGTTGGCTACGGGGGATTACCAAATATCCTGGGTGAGGTCGAATTGGATGCCAGTATCATGGACGGAGGAACGTTATCCGCAGGGGCGGTGGGCTGTTTGCGAGGATACCGGCATCCGATTTCGGTCGCACGCAAGGTTATGGAGGAACTCCCGCACGTGTTTTTGGTGGGAGAAGGGGCAAGCCGTTTTGCGGCAGAATACGATTTTGAGAAAAGGGACATGTTGTCGCCGGAGGCGGCAGAGAGGTGGAAAGAATCGATGCTGGCGGCTATGCCGGAGGAAGTATACACTTCCCTGTCGCAGCGGCGGGACCTGGCGCAGTGGGTAAGAAAGGTAACCGCAGACGTGGAAAGCAAAGGCACGGTGAATTTCATCGCCCGCGACAAACGGGGAGACATTTGCTGCGGGGTGAGCACCAGCGGGTGGTCTGCCAAATACCCAGGCAGATTGGGAGATTCGCCGGTTATTGGCGCGGGGAATTACGCTGATAACCGGTTTGGGGCAACGGCTTGTACTGGCATGGGGGAAATGTCAATTCGCGCGGGAACTGCACGGGCGCTTGTGTTGTACATGAAGATGGGTTTGTCTCTTCATCAGGCTGGAATACAGGCAATGCAAGACTTAAACGACCTGGCGGGGTTATATCTTAGTGAGATGAATATTATCGCCATAGACAAGAATGGTACTCCGGCGGGTTTTACAAACACACAGGCTACCACATACATTTACATGATGGATAACTTTGACGAGGTTGTGGAAGTGGAACGGGTTTATATACCCTCACGAAAACGCTGGGGCACTCTCTGAGGAGGAGCGCTTGGGATTCGCGTACATGGGTAAAATTTTGTGGGTGGACCTCACCGAAGGCAGGATATCTGAGGAGGTCATCCCAGATGTGGTTTACGAGAAATATCTATCCGGTATTGGGCTGGCTGCGTATATTCTGTATCGCGAAATCCCTGCCGGGACAGATGCGCTGGGCGAAGAAAATGTATTGGGTTTTGTGAGTGGTTTGTTGAACGGTACGGGGAGTGTGTTTACCGGGCGCTGGTCGGCGGTGGCAAAATCTCCATTAACGCAAAGCTGGGGGGAGGCAAACTGTGGGGGAAACCTGGCTCTACCCTTGAAACGTATTGGCTACGACGGGGTGTTCTTTCGGGGCGTCAGCCCAAGACCGGTTTATTTAGAGATCATAGATGGGAGAGCAGAGTTGAAGGATGCTTCTCATCTGTGGGGACTGGATACGGTGCAAACGGAATCAGCTTTACGCCGGGAAACAGGCAGAGCCAGCGCGGTGGCTTGTATAGGTGTGGCGGGTGAAAAGCTCTCGCTGATGGCAGGCATTAGCAACGATTATGGACGGTTGGCAGCGCGCTCTGGATTGGGAGCGGTGATGGGGGTGAAACGTCTGAAGGCACTGGTGGTGCGCGGCAAGACCAAAGTGGAAGTGAAAGAGCGCGAGGAAATGGCTCGCCTGACGCGCCAGTTCCAGACGTGGATGAACTTGCGAATTGCACTGCCAAGGGGAGGAGTGCTTAAGTACCTGGGGGTATTATTGCGCATTCTGCCTATTCAAATGCGCCTGGACGGCTTATTATATAAATTACTTTTACAGACCTGGGGAACTGTCTCCATGAATCAGGTCAGCATAGAAATGGGAGATGCGCCGATATTAAATTGGCGTGGCAGCAGTGCTGATTATAGTTTTAAACATTCCGACCGGATCAATCCTGATCTTATCCTGGCGAAGGAGAAGCGTAAGTATCATTGTAATGCCTGTCCGCTGGGCTGCGGTGGTGAAATGGAAGCGGAGGATGAGGGTAGCGTCGCGCATAAACCGGAATACGAATCGGTGCTTGCGCTTTCGGGAATGTTACACAGCAACGACCTGGATAGGGTAAGTGTGATCAACGAGCGATTGAACCGCGCCGGGTTGGATACGATTTCCGTGGGTGGAACGCTCGCTTTTGCCCTGGAATGTTACGAGCATGGAATTCTGACGCGGGAGGATGCGGGCGGCTTGGAATTAACCTGGGGAAACAACGAAGCAATTGAAGCCCTGGTGGACAAGATTATTGCGCGTGAAGGTATAGGAGATTTGTTGGCAGACGGCAGCCGAAGGGCGGCAGAACGGTTGGGCAAGGAGGCAGAGCAGTACGCTGTTCACGCCGGGGGACAGGAATTGCCTATGCACGACGGACGCAACGACCCCGGTTTTGCTTTACATTACGCCGTTGAGCCAATGCCGGGGCGGCATACGATTGGGGCACAGCTTTATTATGAATTCTTTCGGTTGTGGACGCGCGTGAAAGGTTTGCCGAATGCGCCGATATTGTATACAAAAGCGTCTAAGTACACAAACCCAGAGGAGAAAGGAATGCAGGGTGCAGCGTGCAGCCAATTTATGCAAGTTGTAAATGCCATGGGGGGGTGTCTGTTTGGAATGTTTATTGGTGTGGACCGTCTGCCTGTATTTGAGTGGTTGAATGCAGCGACGGGCTGGCGGAAAACACCCAACGAGTATATGGAGATCGGGGCGCGTATTCAGACGTTGAAGCAGGCTTTTAACGCCCGGGATGGCGTATCGCTGCTGCATACGATCAACAAACGCGCTTTGGGTCTGCCAGCGCAAAAGCGGGGGGCAAACAAGGGACGCAGTGTTGACCTGCTTCCCCTGGCACGCGAATATTGGAAAGCGTTTGGGTGGAGCACAGAAAATGGCGTACCCACGCGCGAATGCCTGGACAGGCTGGGACTGGATCAGGTAGGTTGAGAGTGTTGCAACTCTAAACGCTCTAGAAAATAGGGAAATTGTTTGCGCCACCAACACCAGTCATGATACACGTCCTCCCCCCACAAATCAATCCAGACGGGCACGTTTTTTGTCTCCAGGATGGTTTGGAGAGCGCGTGAATGTTCCAGACTAATACCTTCCCAAGAGCCTTGACCACAACATACGATAATGCGACTCTGGCGATATTGATCTAAGTAGTAATCATCCGTAAGGTTAGGCAGGTAATATAAAGGGGAGTTGAAATAAACGGTGTCGTCAACGTAATCTCCGATGTAATAGCGCAAATCGAACATGCCACTCAAGCTGATGACTCCATCAAAAATCTCTGGGTGACGGAAAAAGGTGTTGGGGGCGTGGTATCCACCCAGGCTGCAACCTACGGTGAGAAATTTTTGAGACGTGCCAGCGCAATGCTGGCGCATAAAAGGGACGACTTCGTCAACGATGTAGTGGTCGTATTGCTCGTGACGATGAGCACGCTCGGCTGGGGGATTGCTCCAGTTGCACCAGGATTGATCGTCAATGCTGTCTATGGTGAATAGCTTGATTTTTCCGGTATCAAGAAAGCTTTGAACGGCAGCAACCATGCCAAAATCTTCAAATTGATAGAAACGCCCGCTTTGCGTGGGAAAGACGAGCACTGGTTTTCCGTAGTGCCCGTATACTTTTAGCTCCATGTCCTGGTTTAGATGTTGGCTCCACCATTTATGGTATTCGATATTCATGGAAATATTATACTACTCAAGATAGAAATTCGCTTATAATAGTAACAAATCTAAATCTAAGTTGGTTGTTTGTTTAGATTAAATAATTGTAGTACAGGATGAGCGAACAAATAGAAATACTCACCGCCCTGCGAAAAATATTTATCGCGAAGAAGGACATCAAGCTGATCAATGTCTATAAAGGAGTGCCAATTTCCTTTGCAGGCAGAGTAGCAAGCGTTAGTAATGAATCGGTATTGCTGCACATCAATAAATACCAAACTGTTTGTATTAAGCAGGTGCACTATACTTATATGCGGGATGCGTTGCTAGCACAAGTTGTTAGAGCAGACATAACTACGCTAGATTTTGCGAAGAATCTAGCTGTGGCGAGCTTTTTCTCATACGCCGGCACAACGATTGGCGACCGCACGCAAATCAGGGTTGAACCTGAGGAAGGGCTGCCGGTGGTCATTTCCAATGGGATATATTCCAAAGCTGAGGTAATCAATTTATCTATACGCGGTTTGGGCATATTAATAGACCAAGGGTCATTTACAACGCGCGCTTTTGGTGTGGGACAACACGTAGACCTACGTCTCGCCTTGCCAATTATTAATCAAGCGCCAATTAACTTGAGCGGTGTGGTAAAGAGCGTCAATCCTATAGAATACTCCAAGAAGTTCCGCTTGGGCATCCAAACATTTCCAGACGCTCCGGTGGAATTGATCTTATCCAAGTACGTTACGCAACGCCAGGCGGAAATATTACGTGAGATTAAGAGTCTGTATTTGATGAAGAAATAATACAAGGAAAACATGGAACAGGATCAAGAAATCATCAATCATATTGAGGACGTTGCCAGACTGAAGGGTAAGATTAATCTGATTACGATTTATAAAAATATACCCCTGGCATTTGAGGCACAGGCAACAGGATACGAAAAAGGGGTAATAACCTGTAAAGTGCATAAGTATCAATTGGCTGCCTCCGTTTTGGTAAAGGAGGCATTTATCCAAGTGGGTAGTTTTCCAAATTGTATTTTAGCGCACGTGGTAAGAATGGACCCGATCAAACTGACCATGGGATTAAGTGAGTTTGTGGATGCGGGTAATTCTTTAAACCGTAGAATGTTTGTACGGGTTGAGCCAGACGTCTCTATACCGGTAGTGCTGTTTTTGGCGCAGACCAAAGCGCGTGCAGACCTGGCAGATATATGTGAGGGAGGAATATCCGTATACCTGGACCCGCTTTATTTAGGAACTTCGGAAAAGGAATTGGAGAAGTTCTCGGCGCGATTCGAGGTGCGTTTTCAATTACCGGGGGAACAGTATCAGTCGGTGGTTTTGCAAGGGGCAATTCGCTATGGAATGAGAGATACGTTAAGCGGGCGTTATCGCATTGGGATGCAACTCTACCCAACGGGTGAAGCGCGTGAATTGATATCTCGTTACGTCAAGCGGCGGCAGGCGGCTGCGCTGCAAGAAATTAAAAATATCTATGAAAAATCCCTCGCGGGTGGGAAATTTGTGTAAGAGGGTGCGGAAATGAGCGGGAATTGCAAATCCTGTGTATAATGTAATGAAGAATTGACTGTATTGGAACGGAAATTTCACAAAACGACTGGTATGTCTTTAGCAAAACACAACATTTCATTTGTAAATTCTTTTAAAGGGAAAATGGTGCTGATCTTTTTAGGATTGGCAATTCTTCCGATGGCATTATTTGGCTTGTTATTTTTCAATCAATGTGAAAAATCGCTGCGCGAACAGTCGTACATAAAAATGAAACAGACAATGAGCTTACAAAAGCTGATGGTTGAACGCTACATGGGAGAGCGATTGCAGGATGCCATCACGCTGGCGGAAACGAAGCGTGTACGTTCTATGGAAGTAGACCTGGTTACGGATGCAGCGCAATCCTATTTTAATATCTGGAAAGTGTATGAAAGCGTAATGGTAGCGAACACTGATGGAAAGACGATTTTCAATACAGGATGGGAAATGCTCGATATCGCCGACCGCCCCTATTTCCAAAAAGCTCTACAAGGCGAAGCAAACATCTCTGACGTATTTATAAGCCACGATACAGGACATATAGTCCTGGCGGCGGCAGCACCGGTAAAAAGAGACGGGGAAGTGGTGGGCGTCGCAGTAGGGACAGTGCCGGTTGTGTACATGAGCGAGATTCTCAGGTTGTTGGAAATTGGCGAGACAGGGGAAGCTTACCTGGTTAATAAGGAAGGTTATTTCATCACTCCGTCGCGTTTTACGAATGATTTAAAAGAAGCCCGAATAATAAAAGAACGCTCGGAACTGGAATTACAGGCGGAAACGGAAGGAGTGCTTGAGGCGCTGGGTGGCAAACAAGGTGTAAAAGAATATAGAAATTACCGCAAAATACCCGTTGTAGGAGCTTATGCTCCGGTTGAGGGAACGAATGGGTGGGCAATATTGGTAGAGCAAGACCCGGAAGAGGTGTTTGCTTCTATATATGTACTACGTAATATCGCTATGTTTCTTGCGGCGGGTATTATTGTTTTGACTATCCTGTTGGCTTTGTGGTTCGCAGGGAATTTGAATGGACCGCTGGCATTTATGTATGAAGCCTTGCAAGGACTTTCGCGCGGGGAGTTGACCCGTAACATTCCCACAGAGATAAAGGAAAAGATATTAAGACGCAAGGACGAATATGGCGCGGCGGGAGCAGGTTTGAAAAGCGTGGAAGATTATATGATTGACCTGGTGGGAAAGGCGAACCGGATTGCCGAGGGAGATTTGACGGTTGATATTGTCCCTCGCTCAGAAAAGGACGAGCTTGGAATAGCACTTAAGCAAATGACGGAAAATTTGCGTCAGCTCGTAAGCGAAGTAAACTTCAGTACTCGCTCGCTGGACGAAGCTTGTGCAATTCTTGAAACGGCGGTTCTGCAAACGAGCGGTACGCTGGCACAAATCAGTCTGACGATTCAACAGGTTACGGTTGGAATCACGCAGCAGACTGATAACACGACCCGAACGGCTGCCTCCACAGACAAGGTGATGAAGGCGGTGGAAGGTGTGGCAAGAGGAGCATCGCAGCAGGCGCGAGTGATAGCCCAAGTGGATGAGACGATTCGGCAATTGGCTGGAAGTATAAGCGGTGTAAACGTCGGCACCAGAGAGCAAGCGCAGCGTATGGATCGGGCAAATACATCTATGGATGACATGATGGATGCGCTTGCGAGAGTAGGTGAATTGAGTGAAAAAGTGGCTGGGGAAGCGAGTGTAACCACGCGAACAGCCAACGAGGGCGGAGAAATTCTGGACGATACGATTCAAGGGATTCAAATGGTGCAAACGACCACAGAGGCGCTGGCAAAGAGGGTGGCAGAGTTTGGTAAGCGAGCAGCGCAAATTGGGGCGATTGTAGATACTATTGATGATATTGCTGCGCAGACGAATTTGTTGTCTTTGAATGCGGCAATTGAAGCGGCACGCGCCGGCGAACATGGAAAAGGCTTTGCCGTGGTGGCGGACGAAGTGCGCAAGCTGGCGGATCGCACCGCCCAGGAGACGAAAGAGATCTCTGATATGATCGCCAATATGCTGGCTGGTATACAGGACGTTGAAAAGGCAATGCAGGCTGCCGGCAAGGAGGTTGTTTCGGCGGTCGGTAGAGCAGATCACGCAGGGAATTCGTTCCAATCCATTTTGCAGGCAATGAATAACCTGGCGAAACAGATAGAGGGGATTAGAAGCGCAGTAGTGGGAATACGGGAGGCGGGGACTGGAGTGAAACAAATTATGCAGGAAGGCAAGTCTGCTGCGGAAGTCAATAATCGCTCTGCTATGGCAATGGCATTACAGAGCGACGATATTATGCAAAACCTGGAGTCAATTTCCGCAGTTGTTGAGGATAATAATGCCAGCGCCGAAGAAATGGCAGCCAGTACGTTTGAAGTAACCCAAGCGGTGGAAAGCATTGCAACACTTGCAGAGGAAAACGGCAGCGCTATGGAAGAAGTGAGCAGTTCAACTGAGGAAATAACCAAACAAATGGAAGCGTTGAACGAATCGACGGCGCGCCTGGCTGAAATGTCTCAGTCGTTAACCCGTCTGGTGGCGAGATTTAGTGTTTGATTTAATGTTTAATGTAGATAAAGGGATTGGATGGGCTTTCTAAAGCGGGGCTATAACCGTGGTAGGGAATGCTTATGGAGTTAACCCGGGCTGAACTATATCTGCTGTTGAATCAACCGGGTCCACTATGGTTAACCGGGATTGATTTGAGTGGGGCGAATTTGATTCGAGCGCGTCTGAACGGTGTGAATTTGCTAAAATCGAATTTGGCGAACGCCAATCTTTCTGGCGCTTCTATCAAGGAGGCGCGCATGCTGGTAGTAAACCTTACAGGGGCGCGTCTGGTGGGAGCGTCGTTGATTGGTACGAACCTGACCGGCGCCAATCTTACCGGGGCGAATTTGTTTGAGGCAGATTTAACAGATGTCAATTTTTTTGAAGCCAACCTGAGCGGGGCGAATTTTTCGGGTGCAAATTTAAATCGCGCAAATCTTGGCAAGGCAAATCTTAGTGG
>CAZGDA010000084.1:0-11099 GCA_964524425.1 uncultured Anaerolineaceae bacterium
TTGAAAAGGGGTTATTGCTCAAGGAGCAAGATAGAAGCGACCGGCGCAACTGGTGGATTTCCTTAAGTGAGAAGGGCAAAGCTATGTATAATGAAATCATTGAAAGCACAATTGTTTCCACCAGCGAGTTTATCTCTGGTTTGGGAGAAGATGAACAAAAAATGTTCGCGCAGATTTTGGAAAAAATCATGCAGAGATTAGCAGACATTGTGCCGCAAGTTGCGGAGACGGACAGGATTTTCTGATGCAAACGTCGCTGGTGAAACCGCGTTGGCTGCGCCCGCGCTGGCGCAAAGTGCTGACTGACTTGTGGGGAAATAAGGTGCGCACATTCCTTGTGATCCTTTCTATTGCGGTGGGGGTGTTTGCGGTGGGATTTGTAAGCGTTACCTTCATTATCTTGCTTACGGACATGGACGCGGATTACCGTTCGGTGAATCCGCATGGAGCGATTCTTTCATGTACGTCTTTCCCTGACGAATTGCTGACTGCGTTGCAAGACGTGGACGGTGTTGGACAGGTGGAAGGGCGCGGTGCTCTGAGCGGGCGAATCAAGACAGCACCGGGGAAGAAAGCAACCGTAAATATCATCGCAATTCCTGACGTAAAGGAGATGAAAATTGACCGGCTGCGCTCAGACGATGGCAGTCAATTGATTTTAAACGATCGTGAAGTGTTTATTGAACGATCTTCTCTGCGCGCTTTGGCAGTTGAGAGGGGAGATGTACTCAAAATCGAATTGGCAGACGGTAGAACACGGAATTTGCGCGTAGCGGCTGTGGTGCACGATATAACTGCTTCGCCGTATATTTTTACCAATCGTATGAGTGTTTACGTCAACAGCAACACAATGGAATGGCTTGGGGGAGGACGAGAGTTCAATCAGGTGTATCTCACCGTTTCAGAAAATAAGACAGACAGGAAGCACGTGGAGGCGGTTGCACAAGCGGTGGCTGAGAAGATTAAAAAAAGCGGCAGAGAAGTGAACAGCACGTATATCTTTCAGCCGGGCAGGCACTACGCCAGTGACTTTATGACTGCAATAGGGTTTATGTTGGGCTTTTTAGGTGGACTGGCTGTTTTGTTGAGCGCCTTTTTGGTGGTGAATACAATTATCGCCTTGCTTGGGCAACATGTTCCACACATCGGCATTATGAAGCTGGTAGGCGGCAGCACTCCACAAATTGTGGGAATGTATATTGGATTGGTGTTGTGTTTCGGTATGATGGCTTTTATAATCGCCGCGCCGGTTTCTGCTCCACTGGGATACCTCACGGCGAAGGGAATTAGCGGTTTTTTCAATTTTAACGTGAGGGGATTTCGTGTTCCAACGCCTGCTGTTTTATTACAATTGGGTGTGGCTGTGTTCATCCCAATCCTAACGGCGCTCTATCCCGTGCTGAACGGTACGCGTATCACGATTGTGGAAGCGATCAGCAGTTATGGGATGGGAAAGGGCAGCCTGAGCAACTCTCTGGTAGATCGGACGATTGAACGCATTCGCAGCCTGCCCAGACCTGTTTTAATTTCTGTGCGGAATGCTTTTCGACGGAAAGGGAGGTTGGCTCTGGCGCTTTCCACACTCACGCTGGGTGGGGGTATTTTCATCGCTGTGTTTAATTTGTGGGCGGTGATTGATTTGATGATGGCTCACACGTTTGGGTATTTTCTTTCCGATGTGAATGTTACCTTGACGCGCCCATACCGCGTTGAGCAGGTTGTCCCCTTGATTAAAAGCGTTCCAGGGGTGCAGGAAGTAGAGGGATGGGGAGTGAGCGCAGCACAGTTATTGGCAATGGATAAAAAGACAGCCACGGAAATTTTGATTGTAGCACCACCGGCTGGGTCGCAGCTCATTCGACCGGTTATTACCTCTGGTCGCTGGTTGGACAAAAATGACGAGAATGGTATGGTGATTGGGAATCACCTGATAAAGGAGCGCCCAGACTTGAAGGTGGGCGACGAGATGACGATAAAAATTGAGGACAGAGAGTATGTCTGGGAAGTGGTAGGGATTTATGAAATTGCGGGGATGATGGCTGCACCGACCGTGTACGCCAATTACGAATATTTATCGCGGGTAAAAAACGAGACGGAGCGTGTGCCCAATTATCGCATAATGACGCGCCGACACGACGCTGAAACTGAAAAAGAAGTGATCCGAATCCTGGATACGGAATTTGATAAACAAGGCATCCCTGTAAGTCAGATTATTGGACGCACGCAGCTTTTTGGGGGTATGGTGGCTTCGATGGATGCTATTGTGTATGCTCTGCTGGTGATGGCGTTGTTAATAGCCTTGGTAGGCGGGTTAGGATTGATGGGGATGATGAGTATGAACGTAATGGAACGCACGCGCGAAATCGGTGTGATGCGTTCTATTGGCGCTTCGGACGGGACAATTTTGCAGATGGTGATTGTAGAAGGAATGTTCATCGGAGTGATTAGCTGGTTGTTGGGCATTTTGCTTGCCCTGCCCCTAACGTTGGTGCTTTCCTACGTGTTTGGGGTGGCGTTGGTTAACTCACCCCTGGCGCCGGCGTTCTCGCTGAGTGGGTATGGGGTGTGGTTGATTATCATTTTGATGATTTCATGCCTGGCAAGCGCGTTGCCGGCGCGCAGTGCTTCACGCTTAACGATCCGCGAGGTGTTGGCGTATGAATAAAAGCACGCATAAGCTGGCAATTGGCGGGGAGAAGGAGCCGTTTATTTGCCTGCGGAATGTCAGCAAAACGTATCAAGGGGAAGGGGGTGACTTCCGGGCGTTGAAGGGTGTTGATTTGGACGTTTACCGGGGAGAGTTCCTCGGTATACTCGGGAGATCTGGGGCGGGGAAATCCACTTTGTTAAACATGATCAGTGGTGTTGACCACCTCACTTCAGGCAGTATAAGAGCGGGAGACGTGAACCTGCACGATTTGAATGAAGCGCAATTCGCGAAGTGGCGCGGGCGGATGATGGGTGTGATCTATCAGTCGTTTCAGTTATTGCCGACCCTGCCGCTGGTGGATAACGTTACATTGCCGATGGATTTTTGCGGTACGTACCATCCCATGCGGAGTGTGGAAAGGGCGCTGGATTTGTTGCGTCGGGTGGGGATCGAAGAACACGCTTATAAACTGCCCAGTCAAATCTCTGGAGGGCAGCAGCAGCGTCTGGCGATTGCGCGCGCCCTGGTGAATGATCCGCCAATTCTGCTGGCGGATGAACCTACTGGCAGCCTGGACTCTGTTACGGCGGCATCGGTGTTGCAAGTGTTCCTGGACCTGGCGCGGCAAGGGAAAACGATCCTCATGGTTACCCATGATTTCAGTTTAAGCCAGGTTTTCCAACGCACGGTTACGCTGGCAGATGGTGAGATTGTTACAATATTGCCGAATTAAGTGTTAACATTTGGTTAAGTCAAAACCTTTTCACGATTTAAAGAGGCGATTTAAGAAACTTTTTCTTGGTATTTTCGTAGACAGTGTAGTATAATCTTCCCTTTGGAAGTTTTTTCTCGAAACGGGAATAATCATTGCCTCAGCGTGAGAAATCAAGGCAACCAATTAGGAAAGAAAAGGCAAAAATATGTTGGCAAAATTATTTAATCGTAAGAATGAAGCCGCGTCTGCTACAGCAGACCTGGGTGCTGTTGGTGGTACGAACGGGAAAGATCACATCCGTTTGCGAAAAATCGTCAAGGTGTTCACCAATGCAGCCGGGGAATTTACCGTGTTGAAGGGTATTGACGCTGATTTTATCAAGGGTGAGTTTATTGCTGTGATTGGAAAATCGGGCAGTGGTAAATCCACGTTGATCAATATGATCACAGGAATTGACCGTCCCACGTCTGGTGAAGTATACATAGGAGATGTGGCGGTGCATAAACTCAGCGAAGGTGAATTGGCGGTATGGCGCGGACGTAATTTAGGGATTGTGTTTCAGTTTTTCCAATTGCTGCCCATGCTAACGTTATTGGAAAACATCATGCTGCCGATGGATTTTTGTAATATGTACACACCGCGCGAACGAAAAGAGCGGGCGATGGACCTTTTAACCCAAGTTGACATGCAAGATCACGCCAACAAGTTACCTACGGCAATCTCTGGTGGGCAACAGCAACGCGTGGCAATTGCGCGCGCCCTGGCAAATGACCCGCCGATTATCATTGCAGATGAGCCTACGGGTAACCTGGACTCGCGCTCGGCTGACCAGGTTTTTCAAATGTTTGAAGATTTGGTAAAGCAAGGGAAAACGATATTAATGGTAACCCACGACAGCAGCCTGGCAAAACGAGCTTCGCGCACGGTGCTGATTGCGGATGGTGAAATTGTCAACGAGTACGTTGCCAAAGCACTACCCACGTTGACGCATCACCAGATGTTGGAAGTTACCCGCAACCTGGAACCAATGAAATTTGAACCCGGGGCGATTATTGTGGAACAGGGCGATATTGGGGATAAATTCTTCATCGTTACGAAAGGTATTGCCGAAGTGGCGCTGGTGCGCGAAGGAAACTCGGACGTGGTTGTTTCGCGGGTTGGGACGGGGCAATATTTTGGCGAAGTTGAATTGATGTATGGCGGCGGGAAAAGCGTGGCGCGCGTGCGCGCGGCGCGTGAGACGCCAGTGGAAGTGGTTGCGTTTGGTCAGGAAACCTTCAATGCCTTGATGGAAGAATCGGAATTAACCCGCGCGGCTCTGTCCGAAATTGTTGATACCCGCATTGCAGAAAACATAGGAACGCGCGAAAGGAACGCTGCATGATAAGCACACGCTGGCGCAAGGTGCTGGTGGACCTGTGGAGTAACAAGACGCGCACTTTGCTTGTGGTTTTATCTATCGCTGTGGGTGTTTTCGCAGTTGGGTTTGTCTCTACGGCGTTTATTATCCTGCTGGGCGACATGGAGAAAGATTATCAATCTGTGAATCCTAACAGCGCGTCAATATACACTCGCGGCACGTTTGACAAGTACTTTGCGAGTTCACTGGAAAGTGTCCCCGGTGTGGGGCAGGTGGAAGGTCGCAGCTCCCTGCAGGCAAAGGTGATGAATGCTTCTGGCAAGCAGGATAGTATTTTGTTATCTGCGGTGGAAGATTTCAGCACGATGAGGATTGACCGCGTGCGTCCGAATACGGCTAGCGGCAGCGGGACGCTTAAACCTTTGGGGAAATATGAGGCTTACATTGAGCGTTCAGCGGTGAATGCGTTGAAGATCAAGCCGGGGGATATGATTTCCGTTGAACTGGAAGACGGGCGAACGCGGGAATTAAAGGTCGCGGATATTGTCTATAATATCACTTCTCCACCGTACATTTTTACGAATATGGTGAGTGCTTTTGTCAACCCGGATACGATGGAGTGGCTGGGCGGGTCGCGAGAGTTTAATACGGTGTATATTACTGTGGCGACAAATAAAACGGACGAAGCACACGTCAAGGCAGTGGCAAAAGAGGTGGCAGATAAGATAGAAAAAAGCGGTCGGGAAGTGGGCTTCACGTTTGTGATGCGCCCTGGCAGACACTGGGCAACCGACATCACCGAGGCATTGGGAATGTTGATGGGTTTTTTGGGTTTGATGGCGGTTTTCCTGAGCGCTTTTCTGGTAGTAAATACGATTGCCAATCTGCTCAGCCAACACATCCGTCAAATTGGGATGATGAAAGCAATTGGCGGGCGCACGAGCCAGATCATCGCGATGTATATGGTGATGGTGTTCGCGTTTGGGATTCTGGCTATTCTGGTGGCATTGCCTTTATCGTCTGTCTTGGGGTACGCAATTGCGCTGCCAATTGCAGGGCTGCTGAATTTTAATATCGGCGGGTTCCGCATCTTGTGGCAGGCGGTGCTTCTACAAACGGCAGTGGCGTTAATCATCCCACTAACGGCGGCGCTCGTGCCCGTATTGAATGGAGCGCGCATCACCATTCGGGAAGCCATCAGCACGTATGGAATTGGGCAGGGGACATTCGGGAAGAGTTGGATGGACCGCATGATAGAGAGAATCCATAATCTGTCGCGTCCCTTACTCATTTCGCTGCGCAACACTTTCCGACGCAAAGCGCGCTTAATTCTGACGTTATCTACGCTGACGATGGGCGGAGCCATTTTTATTGGTGTTTTCAACGTGCGCGGCGCAATTAATAGCGCGATTGATAAAACGATGGGCTATTTTATCTCGGACATCAACATTTCCCTCAGCCGACCTTACCGCATTCAACAACTGGAAAGCACTGTCAAGGACGTCTCCGGGGTAGTGAGTATGGAAGGATGGGGAATGAGCAGCGCAGAAGTGCTATCTGATGATAAACAGACGGCGATCAGTTGTTTTGTCATTGCGCCGCCTTCCAATTCCAAGCTCATCCAGCCGGTTTTGACGAGGGGACGATGGATGGTGCCTGAGGATGAAAGAGCGCTGGTGATTGGAAACGCGCTGGTGAAACAGCGCCCGGAGTTGAAACCAGGGGATGACGTGGTGTTGAGGATCAACAACCAGGAAACCACCTGGCACATCGTTGGTGAATATCAGATGGCAGGCACTACATTCAGTCCCATTCTTTACGCGAACTATGAAGCTTTATCTACGGTTACACACCGTCCTGAGCAGTTTGCGCAATTGCGTGTGGTAACCAAGGAGCATACGCTTTCATATCAAGACCAGGTTATGAAGGACGTCGTTGCCGCGTTTACAAAAGAAGGCATCCGCATTGAAGAAACCACCACCGGTGCTTCTCTTATTCAGCAACAACGCACGACCATAGACGTGATTATCATGTTCTTGCTGGTGATGGCGGTTCTGATTGCGGTGGTCGGTGGGCTAGGGTTAACTGGCACGATGAGTATGAACGTGATGGAGCGTACGCGCGAGATCGGTGTAATGCGCGCTATCGGCGCCTCTAATGGGGCGATTTTACAAATGGTCATTGTAGAGGGGATGTTAATCGGGATAATTAGCTGGCTGCTTGGCGCTTTATTGGCGTTTCCGATGAGCCTGGTGATGAATTACGCCGTGGGGAGTGCATTGTTGAACAGCCCGCTCGATTATGTGTTTTCATTGGATGGCTTTTTAATCTGGCTGGCGTTTGTGTTAATTTTGGCTGGTTTAGCCAGCGCGGCGCCGGCTTATAACGCGTCGCGATTGACAATTCGGGAAGTGTTGGCGTATGAATAATTACCCATACGAGGCGGCAAAAGATGTGGGGCTGCCTGGATTTATAATGGCTGGCTGCTCTGGAAAAGGAATGAAGCGGGGCAGCGGCAGAGATAGTAAAAAGGTATAAGGAGTCTACGGATTATGGTTAAACTACAGCGTATTTTCGTCGTTTTCGTTATTATCGTGCTGGGACTGGCTTTTGCGGCTGGATGTTCCGGACAAGGAGCACCGGCGAGCGGCACCCCAGCGGCTGGAAATGGCACAGACATTCCCCCTGTACGCAGCGACGGCTCGGTGGTGGCGGAGGGGAAAGTTGTTCCCGCTCAATATGCGAAACTATCCTTTTCTAAAACGGGTGTTGTAGCTGAAGTTTTGGTGAAAGAGGGAGACCAGGTCAAGAAAGGGGATCTGCTGGCTCGCCTGGAGGACAGTGAGAGCATGAAATCTGCGGTAACACAGGCAGAAGAAAGCCTGCTTTTAGCGCAGCAGGCGCTTGACGACCTGGATGAGAACTACAAAGTAGATGCTGCGCGCGTTTTTAGCACTATTTCTGCGTCTTATGATGCGTTACGCGAGGCAGACCGACAGCTTTATTATTTCAGTTTGCCGGTGAACCAACGCAACCTGGAAATGTTTGAGTCGGCGCAAAAGATGCAGGAGCAATTAGAAAAAGCACGCAAGGCGTGGGCGCCGTATAAATATGAGGATGTTGGATATGGTAATCTAAATGAACGCACCAGACTCAAGAAGGACCTGGAAAATGCGGAAAGTGATTATCGTACAGCATTGCTGCGTATCAGCTACGCCTCAAAATCCAAAGCTGCCCTGGCAGACCTGGAAAAAGGACGAGAGGATTACGATAAGCTGCAAAATGGACCTGACCCTAAAAAAATTGAAGCAGCGCAGGCACGTTTGAAGAATGCGGAAGCAGCGTTAACGGCAGCTAAGGCGTCTTTGGAAGACCTGGAATTGCGCGCCCCATTTGACGGTACGGTGGCAAAACTGGACATTCGCGTGGGAGAAAGCGCAGTGCCAGTAACAGGCTCTACCTCGGCTCTCGCTCCGGCTGTTACCCTGGCGGACTTTTCGCAATTGATAGTCGAAACGGATAACCTGACGGAAATCGAAGTAGTCAAGATCAGCAAAGGTCAGGAAGTATCCATCGTTGCCGACGCGCTGCCGGATGAGGAACTGAAAGGTGTAGTAGATTTCATCGGTGAAGTTTACGAAGAAAAACGCGGCGACGTTACTTATACAGTGAAAATCACCTTGCCGCAAGTGCCTGAAAAACTGCGCTGGGGTATGACAGTTAACACTACGTTCAAATCGCAATAAATGCGTTTATTAGCTTGGAGATTTAATATGCTCCGTTTTTGGAAATCTCACAAAGGAAAGCTGTGCCTGTTTAGCGCCGTTATAATCATGACGCTGGTGTTGACTGCGTGCAGTGCTATACCACAGCCTCCTCCAACGCCTGAGGCGAGCGTCGTTGAGCCGATTGTTCGCAGTAGTATCGTCGTTGCGGAAGGGCGCATCATCCCCAATCAGTATGCGAATCTGTCTTTTATCCGTGATGGAGAAATTGCAGAAATCCTCGTAGCTGAAGGTGCGAATGTGAAGAAAGGGGAGGTGATCGCGCGCTTGAAGATGGATAAATCCCTCGAAGCAAACGTTACACTAGCAGAACAAGCGTTGGTGGACGCTCAGCAGGGGTTGGACGACGTAAAGAAGAACGAGAATGTGGATAAGGCAAGGGCATTCCAAGCCATCTCAGATTCTTCAGACGCTTTACGCAAGGCGCAGCGGATGTATTATTATTACACGGTTCCGTCGCGGGTGGCAGTTTACTCGATGTTCGAGGCAGCGGAAAAAATGCAGGAACGGGTTACTGCGGCACGCAAAGCCTTTGAACCGTACAAGGACGTATTGCGAGATAGCACGGGTTTGGGTGATATGCCGGCGACGTTCTGTATCCCTGCCAGCCTGTGTCGCGGTGCGACAATGCGTTCTGATGACACACCGGCGGTGAAATTAAAGAAAGACTTGGACGATGCGGAGGGTGACCTTCAGGTGGCGCTTACGCAGATTCGAAATGCAGCCAACATGGCAAATGCGCAGGCGGCTTTGGACAAAGCGCAGCGCGATAGCGAAAAAGTCCAAAAAGGTCCCGATGCAGACAAATTGGCTGTGGCAGAAATACGACTAAAAAAGGCACAATTCCAGTTGGAAGAAGCCCAAAAAGCGCTGGGCGATCTGGAATTGCGCGCCCCCTTCGATGGTGTTGTCGCTAAGATTGACATCAAAGTAGGCGAGTTGATTGAGTATGGCGACGTTGCAGCTAATATTGTGGATTACTCGAAGTGGATCGTTGAAACGAATAATCTGACAGAGATCCAGGTTGTGAAATTGGACGAAGGGCAAACGGTGGACGTCGTCGCGGATGCGCTGCCTGGAGAAGTATTCAAAGGGACGGTGGAGAACATCAGCGATACTTACGAGGACGTGAATGGGGACGTAACTTACAAGATTAAAATCCTGTTAACTGACCCATCACCTAAATTACGCTGGGGTATGACCGTTGTGGCTACCTTTGGCAGTGAATAAACTATTATAAAGGGATGGACTGGCATGGGAAAGAGTGTTAGTCCATCCCTTTCCCCAAAATACATTATGGATAAGCGACAAAGAATCATCACGACCGTTGTCTATTATACGGCATTTATTGCCCTGGGTATGTGCCTGGCTGTTATTGGTCCGACGCTGCCAAGTTTAGCGGATAAGCTGAAGGTTTCATTAGGAGCTTTGGGCGTAATATTCGTGGCGCGCGAAGCTGGTATTATCCTTATGGCATCCGGGGGCGGACGTCTCTACGATCGTCTTCCAGGACACGTTATTTTTGCAGTTGGATTGCTGGCATCAGCGATCTTATTAGCGCTTGTGCCCCTTGCTCCTTCCTTGCCTGTGTTGTTTGTTATTTTTTGTTTGATGGGATTTTGTCTTGGGGCGGTAGATATTGGCGGAAATACGCTATTGATGGTGCTGCATGGTGAAAGTGTGGCGCCTTTTATGAACGGTTTGCACTTTTTCTTTGGCGTGGGAACGTCTATAGCGCCGATCATTGTTGCACAGGTAATGCAATCGAATGGCGGGGACTCGCGCTGGGCGTATTGGATTTTGGCAATGTTAATTTTGCCGGTAATATTTATCGTCCTTCGCCAGCCCAGTCCCACACACCAACACCGCGTGGACGACTCCATGCAAAAAAACCAGAAGGATTACTGGTTGATTCTAGCTTTTGCTGTTTTTACAATGATGTTTGTGGGGGCAGAAGCCAGTTTTGGCGGTTGGATTTCCTCATATTTGGTTGTGTTGGGAAAGGGAACGCAAGCCGCAGCGGCGTACCTTGCTTCGGGCTACTGGGGGGGATTCACCTTGGGACGCCTGGCGGGTATACCGATTGCCATGCGTATGTCTGTGCAGCGGATTTTGTTTGGTAGTATGGTGCTTGCGTTGATTTTCCTGGTGATTATGATCGCGTTTCCTGGGTCTTTGACGGCAATCTGGATTGGCACATGTGGGTTTGGGTTTGCCATCGGACCTCTGTTTGCGACAACTTTAGCCCTGGCTGGAAAGCGGATGCGTCTGACGGGGCAGATCACCGGATGGATCATGCTTGGCGGCAGCGCAGGAGCGCTGGTATTACCGGGATTGATTGGACAGGTGATGAGTGTTGTGGGCGCGCAGGGCTTTATTTACGTAATCACAGCCGCGATGGCGTTGGCGCTGGTTATGTTGGTGGTGATCTTAAGCGTGAAATCGTCCAAGCAAGTCATCAGCGAGGAAACAGTGACGCAGACTCCTTCTCCCCTGGTATGAGAGAGTGATCGAGACTTTATGGAAAAACTAGATAAGATAAAATCAACCGTGATGTAATATGCGGAGTATATTATCATGTGTATGTAT
>CAZGDA010000085.1:0-10947 GCA_964524425.1 uncultured Anaerolineaceae bacterium
TGCAGGCAGAGGATACGCTTTGGAGCATCGCTGCCATTGCGGGTATTTCTGTGGACGAATTGCGCGCCATAAACAACATGCACCCCAATGAATCCATCCGCCCAGGACAGCAAATTTTCCTCGGCATGGGTGGACCCGCTCTTATCACTCCCACCGCAGGACCTACCCAGGCACCGCCCACTCCCACCATTACCCCCACGCCCGAAAGCGGTACATCACGCTTATGTGTGTTGTTGTACGATGACAGCAACGGTGATTCACTGCGCCAGGAAGAAGAACCTGTCGTCCCCAATGGCGCCATCAGTGTGGTAGAGAAAAACGGTAAATTCAACAAGTCTGAAGAAACAAAACCTGGCATAGACCCGCTGTGTTTTGAGGACATTCCCCCCGGAGATTATAATATCTCCGTGGCAATACCCGAAGGGTATAACCCCACGACAAACACGAATTATGCGATCAAGATTAAAGCCGGGGATAACACGTACGTTGATTTCGGCGCACAATCGCGCCTGAAAGTTACACCGTTGAACACAAACGCACCCGATCAACCTGCCCCTTCCAGCACAGGAACCAGCCCGGTGCTAGGCGTTATGGGCGCCTTCTTTCTGATCCTGGGAATTGGGCTGGCAATTTACGCAGCGCGTTTGCGTCGTTAACCACCCCATTTCCAAACCCCCTAGTTTTATTTTATGGATACGAAAACCGAATCTAAGCCTCACCAAACCCCCGAAGAATTTGCCCACCGTACAGGCTTATCTTTTACCAACCCCAGCTTATTAATGCGCGCCCTGACTCACCGTTCATACATTAACGAAAACCCCTATGCGCTGGAAGATAATGAGCGCCTGGAATTTCTGGGGGATGCGGTGCTTAATTTTTTGGTAGCTTCGTGGCTATACCATCGTTTTCCGGAGATGAGCGAGGGCAAGCTCACCACCCTTCGCGCCGCCTTGGTGCGCAACGAGCAACTGGCAGAATTTGCCCGGCAAATGGATTTGGGACAGGCTGTTCTCTTGGGGCGCGGCGAAATTGACGCCGGCGGGCGCGAACGCACCATATTGCTCGGCTCTGTTTTTGAAGCTGTCGTCGGCGCCTTATACCTGGACGGGGGATTAGAAGCGGTAAAACGGCTTATCCAACCATTTCTTGAAACGGCAGTGCAGGTAATCTTGCTGCACCAGCGCCACGTGGACCCAAAAAGCCGCCTGCAAGAATTTACGCAGTCACGCGGCATCGGCACACCCTATTACCGCACCCTCTCCACCAGCGGACCGGAACACCAGCCTACCTACACCGTAGAAGTGTTGATCGGGGACGAAGTGCTGGGACAGGGCAGCGGTCCCAGCAAACAAGCCGCTACCAAAACCGCCGCCGAAGATGCCCTGCAACGCATGGGCGTTGATAAAGAGTTGTACCCCGCGCTTTAATGATTTTTTTTGGCTGCTTACAGTTCAGCCTGCTCCAGGTTGCCGTTTTCTTTTTCTTTCTTGGATTTCAGGTGTTCTTTCAAAAATTCGTAGACGCCGGGCATGACGGAAATGAGAATAATGGCGATGACGACCAGCGAGAAGTTATTCTGCACAATGGGCAGACCGCCAAAGAAATAGCCCAGGAATAAGAAGATTGCCACCCAGGCAATACCACCTACTATGTTATAGGTGATGAAATGCCCGTAAGACATCGCCCCGATCCCAGCCACAAAGGGCGCAAAAGTGCGAATGATGGGGATGAAACGTGCCAGGATGATCGTCTTGCCGCCGTGTTTTTCATAAAACGCGTGCGTGCGCTCTAAATATTCTTTCTTGAGAAAGCGAATCTCACCCGTGAAGGCGCGCGGACCGACGTAATGTCCAATCCAATAATTGGCTGTATCGCCTAAGAAGGCAGCCACGACCAATAGAATAAAAAGAAGCATCACGTCCAGCGATCCCATTCCTGCAAACGTGCCTGCGGCGAAGATGAGCGAATCGCCGGGTAGGAAAGGGGTTACCACCAAACCCGTCTCCAGAAAAATCACCAGGAACAGCAGTAAATATGTCCAGACTCCATACGCCTGAATGACTTCCGCTAAATACTTATCCAGGTGTAGAAAAATGTTAATCAGATGCAAAATCAAATCCATGATAGTTTGAAATCCCTTATTTATTATATAGTATCTTGTGTTTCTGGCGTTTGTATGCGCAGAGGCTTGGTTGTGCGTGCCAGAACCAGGTTGGCTGTAATTAATATCACAAAATATCCTGCCGCTATGGCAACGATGCCCACCGGTGCAGCGCGCCCAATTTGGACGAGCACGGGAGAATGCTCGGCGCCTCCCAGGCTGGAGACAAGTTCTGTCCACACACCCAGCAGAGTCAACCCATTCCAAAGCCCGTGCATCAACACCGCCAAAGCATACGCGCCTGCCAAACGCAGCCAGCTTGCTGTGCGCTTGCTTTTCTTGGTGTGGCGGCTGCCCCAAACAGACGCCAACCCCCAGCCAACCAATCCGCCATTCGTGGTGTGTAACAGGCTGGTGGCGGCACGACCAAGCACAACCGTCGTCCAACCCGCCGCAGCGCTGCCCATTAGCAGACTTTCAAAAAGCGCATAGCCGGCGCCGCACGCCAGCCCCAAGACAAACCCTTGCGCCGGAGTTACACCCCGGCGCAGCAGAAACATCATCCCCAACGGCTTGAAGGCTTCTTCCAGCAGAGGCACAAGCAGCGCCGCAAACAGCAAGGTTACAATCAGCACAGCCGGGTTCGTCATGTAAGGCACCAGAACTTCCTGCATTATGCTTACGTCGCTGACGTTTGCCAGGCGCTGGCTGAGATCGATCACGGTATCCAGCGCGACTGGATTGGTGAACAGGTAGATTGCCCACGCCGAAAGAAACAGGATCAATAAGCCTACTTCTAAGAAAAGAATCATCAGGGGGGAGATTGTTAAACTGAGGCTTAACACCCCCCACACACGCTGGCTTGCGGGACTGGGCAGGCGCCGCGCGCCCAATAGATAACTCCAGAACACGGGTAAAGTGATGACCACGACGTGCAGCAGGGGCAGCACCAGCCAGTCAACGTGCGGGTAAGCGCTGACGCGATCTCCAATCCACACCGCCAGGGCAAACACAAACACACTAACTCCCCAAAACCAGCGCGGCAGGGTTATTCTCGTGGGGGTTGAGGTTGGGGAAAACACTGCCCGGGCAGCGTAATAAACGGAAGGTAGCTGAAGAATCCCCATCCACGCCAGCCCGGCTGCCGCCAGCAAAATGGGAGTGATGCCTGGCGTGTTTTCCCACGTCTCGCCAGAGAGCAAGACGCCGGAAACCATTCCCGTCCCTCCCAGCAGGAAGAGGGGAATTGCCATGCCCCACAAGCCCAGCCCGGCAATCAAGCTTATAGCCAATTGCCAGGCTGATAGCGCACGTGATTTTCCTCTCGGAGTGGGTACGCCCGTTTCTGTGTGCGGAGAGCCTTGAATGGATTCCACCAGATGCTTATTTTTCCTCGATGGTGATACTTTTGATCACGTCACCAAGCGGGGCGTTCGGGTTTTGAGAGGGGTCACGCGCGGTCAATCCCTTGATGATGTCCATGCCCGAAACGACCTTACCGAAGATGGTGTAATTTCCGTCCAGTTTTTTCACCGTTTCGTCGGGAATGCCGGCGTAGGTGATGAAAAATTGGCTGCCGTTCGTGTCTGGACCGGCGTTTGCCATGCCAAGCACCCCTTCTTCCCCAAAGCTCAAGTTTGCTGCAATCTCGTTGATGAACTCGTAGCCGGGGCTGCCCGAACCTGTGCCGTATGGATCACCGCCCTGGGCGACAAAATCTGGAATGACACGATGGAACGTAACTCCGTCGTACCAGCCTTCGCGCGCCAGAAACACAAAGCTGTTCACAGTGATGGGCGCTTTGTCGGCGTAGAGGTCTGCAACCACGTCACCTTTTTCCAGGTGGAAAGTGGCGCTGTATTTTTTCTGCGGGTCAATGCTCATCGGCGGGCATTGATCGAAAACTTTGATCGTTCCCAGTTTCTTTACGTAAGCAGAAAGCGACTCGAAGCTTGGATCACCGCCGTAGAAAACACCGTTGACGATCAAAGTGGGTGTGCCCGGCAAGCCGATGCTTGCGCCTTCTTCGTAGGTTTTCTGGGATAAGCCGATGAGTTCCTGGCTGGTCAGGTCTTTGCTGAATTTTTCTTTATCCAATCCCAAACCTTCGGCTTGTTCAGCCAGCCAGGTCTGAAACTTGTTTAAGTCAAAGGCGCTCCACTCTTGTTGTTTATTAAAGAGCAAGTCGTGCATTTCCCAAAATTTCCCCTGCAAACCGGCGGCTTCCGCAGCCTGGGTTGATAAAGCTGCTTTGTCGTGAATGCTGATGAGCGGGAAGTGTCGGTAAACGAGGCGCACTTCTTCGGGGTATTCCTTGATCAGTTTCATCAGCCCTGGCTCAATCATGGAACAATATGGACACATAAAGTCGCTATATTCGATGATGGTAACCTTGGCGTCTTCCTTCCCCAAAACCCATTCGCTGTCTTTTACTTCGGGCACAATAGACCCAGAGACACGACAGGGCGTTTTATTGACTGCTTGCGCGCTGCTCTCTTGCGCTACGGCGGTCGGTTTTTCCTCCTGCGCAGCTTGCGTGGGAGAGGCTTCGGTGGGGCTTGCTTGCGTTGGTTGTTGTGTTTGGCTATCTTGTGCTGCTTCGCTGGACGATGGTTGATTCACCGGCTGGCAGGCAGATAACACCAGCGCCAAGCCCGCGAGCAGAGAAAAGAGTGTGTATGCTTTTTTCATTTGGTTGTTTCTCCATGTTTTGTTTTGTTTAATAAACAAAATTCAATTATACCTTATTTTTAAAGGAATAACTTGCGTATACATACTCTACTCATTTTCAAGTACATCGAGTACAATTCATTATGAAGCAGAAAATTAAACCACACCAGGAGATGCAGCCGTGTTAGATATCAAATTATTCCGTGAAACCCCCGAAGTCGTGCGCCGTGCACTGGAAGCGCGTCAGATGGATACCGCCCCGGTTGAGCAAGTGCTTGAAATTGACGCCCGCCGCCGCGAGCTGATTCAAAAAGTGGAAGCGCTCAAAGCCGAGCGCAACCAGGTTTCCAAAGAAATCAGCCGCTTGAAAGAACAGGCGCAACGCCAGGAGAAAATCGAAGCCATGCGCCTCGTCGGTGAGCAAATAGACCAACTGGATGGACAATTGCGTGCCGTGGATAGTGAGATGGAAGACTTGCTGGCTGGTTTTCCCAACCTCCCCGACCTACGCACCCCGCCTGGAAAAGACGAACACGAAAACATCATCGAGCGTGTGGTCGGCGACGAGGCTGCTTTCCCCTTCACCCCCAAACCGCACTGGGAGTTAGCGCCCGCCCTGGGCGTTTTAGATTTTGAGCGCGGAGTCAAGATCACCGGCTCGCGCTTTTACGTACTCAGCGGCGCAGGGGCGCGTTTGCAGCGCGCGCTCATCGCCTACATGCTGGATTTGCACGCCCGCCAGGGATACCGCGAGCAATATCTGCCTTTTATGGTTAAAGCACAGACTTTATACGGTTCGGGACAATTGCCCAAATTCTTCGATAACCTGTACCGCGACGCCGAAGAGGATTTATTCATGGTGCCCACCGCAGAGGTGCCTCTGACCGGGCTGCACAGCGACGAAATTTTGGAAGAAGACAGCCTGCCGCTGCGTTACACAGCCTACACGCCCTGTTTCCGGCGCGAGAAGATGAGCGCCGGGCGCGACGTGCGCGGCATCAAGCGCGGGCATCAATTTGACAAAGTGGAGATGTACGTGTTTTGCAAGCCGGAAGACTCAGACGCCGCCCTGGATAAGATGGTCGCCGATGCCGAACAGACCTGCCGCGAACTGGGTTTACGGTATCGCGTCTTGTTGCATTGCGCTGGCGATTTGGGCTTCGGCGCGCAGTTGTCTTACGACATAGACGTGTGGGCGCCCGGCTGCGCCGAATGGCTGGAGGTTTCTTCCATTTCAAACGATGGAGATTTCCAGGCGCGGCGTGCCAACATCAAATATCGCCCGGCGGATAAGAAAAGCTCGGCGCGTTTCGTGCACACTCTCAACGGCTCCGGGCTGGGATTGCCGCGTACGCTGATCGCCGTGATGGAAACCTACCAGCAGGCTGACGGCTCTATCGTCGTGCCAGACGTGCTGCGCCCCTGGATGGGCGGCGTGGACGTCATCCGTCAGGAAGCCTGAGAATGGCAGATTGGCTGGGCGCGGTTACCTTCTTCAGCGTTCTCTTTGTCATGCTGGTCGGCTTGGCGGGCTTGCTCATCCCGGTCTACCCCGGCTTGTTGATCATCTGGCTGGCAGCCCTGGTATACGGCATTGTAAGCGGGTTCAGCACGTTGGGAATCGTGTTGTTTGTCATCATCAGCCTGCTGCTCGTCGGCGGTGAGGTGATTGATAACGTTACGATGGGCGCAGTTATGCGCAAAACCGGCATCCCCTGGTCAACTATCCTGCTGGCAATGGCGGCGGGAATTATCGCTACGCTCGTCAACCCCCTCCTGGGATTGGTTGCTGCGCCTCTGTTGACTTTCTTGATGGAATTTCGCCGCCTGAAAACAGCCAGGCTGGCTTTTGAATCGTTAAAAGGGATGCTGACCGGCTGGGGGCTGGGTGTCTTGATGCGCCTCAGCGTGGGTGTGGTGATGATATTGCTGTGGGGGTTGTGGGTTTGGCAAGCCAGCCCATGAGGGATGAAAAGCCTACGCGTGCGCGGGCGGCACTGGCAGGTCTTCCACTGCCGTGTCTTTCCACTTCATTCCCTCTTCGATGAGCATGATCGGTATCCCGTCTACGATGGGATATTTCAAGCCGCTGTCTTTGCTCACCAGCCAGCAGCCCTGCACGAGTTCTAAGCGCCCCGGGTCCTCGCCATACTCTTGCGATTGCACGGCGAGTGGGCAGCGCAGCACGTCTAATAATTCGATTGGGAATTGGGTGTTTTCCGCCATACGCTTACTCCTGCACTCATTTTACCACGTTTTGCACATTTGCGGGCTATATAGGTACGGAAGCTTTTTTTACAGCTTCCGTGGATGGGAAGAAGGAACGCAGGTCCGTCAGGTCTATAGGGAGAGGGGTATATAGATAAGGGGGTAACGGCAAGGGATTTACTGGACAACACGCGATATTCGGAAGCAAGGAGAATAAAATGAAAGCTCTAAACAATTTGAAGATCGGCGTAAAACTGACCGGGGGGTTCCTGATCATCACTTTTATCATTGTGGTGGTGGCTGTCATGGGCTATAACGGCATGAAAAACGTCAAAGACGACATGAGCAGGATGTATTCCGAAGACACTGTACCGATTCAAGAGTTAGGAGAAATCAAGGCAGCCATCTGGACGCTGCGCGGAGACGATTATAAATACATCTACGTCTCCGATCAGCGTTTTCAAGCCCAAATGGACATTGAAGCCGCCCAGAAAACAATCGAGGAGAATTTAAACAAATACCGCGCTGCCTCTATGGAGCAGGAGGAAAAAGACGCCCTGGCAGAATTTGAGGCTGCCTGGGTAGCGTATCTGAAGGCGGTGCAGAAAAACCTGGCAGATGTTGATGCAGGTAACCAAGCCGCTGCGCAAAAAAGTATGAAGAGCGGCGGAGAAACTTCCAACGCCCGCAAGGCTGCGACGGCGGCAATTGCAAAACTAATAGAAGTCAACCGGATTGCAGCTGAAACCCGGAATCTTCACAGCGAAGAAGAGTTCGCTACGCTGCTCACCGTCCTGATCATTGCCACTGCCCTGGGGGTTATCCTTGCCGTAGGGCTTGGGCAGCTGATCACGCGCAGCATAACCAAACCGTTATCCAGCGCCATTCAGGTCTCACAACAAATTGCGGACGTGGATTTACTTTCCCTCACCCAGGGGCTGGACGAACTGGCGCACGGCAACCTGGCAACGGACGTGCCCATTACGGCGCGCTTGCTGGATATTCACCAAAAGGACGAAGTAGGGCAGTTAGCGGCTGCCTTCAACGCCATGATCACCCGCCTGCAAGAATCAGGGGGATCGTTTGATAAAACCCTCAACGAGCTGAGAAATGTCATTGAACAGGTCGCGCTAAACGCAAGAGGGTTAAGCGCAACTTCAAGCCAACTGGCTTCGGCTGCCAATCAGGCGGGTGAAGCCACTGCCCAAATTTCAACGACCATTCAACAAGTTGCCTCCGGCACTACGCAACAAACGGACAGTGTATCCAAAGCCGCCGATTCGATTGATCAATTGACGAGAGCTATCCATGGAGTTGCCAAGGGCGCGCAAGAGCAGGCGCTCGCCATAAACCAGACTTCAGATGTGATGCAGCAGCTTTCTGCGGTGATTAGGGATATTCGTCAAGGCGCGCAAGAGCAGGTGCACGAAATTGAACAAAACCGCACTGCCCTCGAACACCTCTCTCAATCTATTACCAGGCTCAACCAGGGCGCACGGGAGCAAACCGAAGGTCTGGAACATGCCGCGGTCGCCGGACTGGACCTGGCGCAAAGCATGCAACGCGTCGTATCGGAATCGGCTCTGGTTAGCAGACAGGTCGAAGAGGCTGCCCAGGCAGCCAAAGACGGTTCGCTGGTTGTCGTGCAGACCGCCCAGGGGATGAACGCCGTGCGTGGAACCGCCGAAACCCTGGCTGAACGGGTGAAGGAATTGGGACAGCGTTCAGGGCAAATCGGGGTGATTATCGAAACCATAGACGACATCGCCTCGCAAACCAACCTGCTGGCGCTGAACGCAGCCATTGAAGCTGCCCGCGCGGGTGAGCACGGGCGCGGCTTCGCCGTGGTCGCCGACGAAGTGCGCAAGCTGGCGGAAAAATCTGCCCTCGCCACTGACGAGATCAGTCAACTGGTCATCGCCGTACAGCGGGGCGCAGATGAAGCCGTGCGGGCGATGGAACAGACGGTAAAAGACGTGAACGCCGCCGCAGCGTATACACAACAGGCGCGGGCGGCGTTTGAAGCCATTGCCCAAGGCACGCTGGCTTCGGCAGAGCGGGTGGCGGCAATTCAGAGCGCCTTCGAAGCGATGGAAAGCGCTCACCAGGCTCTGGAACGTTCCGTTCAGGAGACGCGTCAGATCGCCGAGGAAAATCATGAACGTACCCTGCGCATGGAAGAATTAAACAAAGTCGTTGTGGAACGAATGGAAAGCGTGCACCAGGTGGCGCACAATAACACCTCCAGCGCAGAGCAAATGCTGAAACTGAACGAGCGCATGGTTGGACAACTGGACAGCGCATCAGCCATTGTGGAAGAAAACACCGCCTCCGCAGAAGAAATGTCCGCCAGCGCCGGCGAAGTAGCCGATATGGTTGAAAACATCGCCAGCGTCAGCGAGGAGAACAGCGCCTCGGCTGAAGAGGTTTCCGCCTCTACAGAGGAAATGAGTGCCCAGGTCGAGGAGTTTAGCGCTTCGGCGAGCTTGTTGGCGGACATGGCAGTTGAATTCCACACGCTCATCAGCCGCTTTAAGTTGTCTCACAATGAGCACGTGATGGAATTGATTGAGCAAGCCAAGCACGCCCATTTGCGCTGGGTGAGCCGCCTGGAGGACTTCCTTGCCGGGAAGATCAGTATTGAAGAAAAGAGCATCACCTCGCACACTGGCTGTATCCTGGGAAAATGGTATTACGGGCGCGGCAAAATTGATTTTGGCAGCCTATCCGAATTCACTCACCTGGAAGCGCCGCACATTCGCATCCACGAGACGATCCGCCAGGTGATCACAGCACAGCAACAAGGGGATAGCGCTTCCGCCGAAGCCGGTCTGCTGGTTGTTCGCCAAGTATCGCAAGAAATTGTCGCCGGTCTCGACCAATTGAAGGAGAGGGTAGAAAATTGATTTTTCAACAACGTTGGCAGTATTCAAAATTCGTGCAATTCTTGTCAGTTTTTCCGAAATAGAGTATAATCTCTATTGTTAGAAGGGAGTAGTTAGATATTACAAAGTCAACATCCTGGTAAAAAATGCCTGGCTTTGTAACCAAAAAGGTAACCAGACTTTTAACATATCCTAAGGCGGGAGATGTTAAAAGTCTTTTTTGCGAAAAACGACCTCCTGAAGGAAAGTGGAATGAATTCAACACTAATCGCATTTTTGTTTTCTTTGGGCGCCGTAACCCTGGCTGAAATGGGGGACAAAACGCAGCTCCTGGCGATGGCATTTGCCACCCGCTATAAAGCGCACAAGGTCCTTTGGGGGGTTTTCATCGCCACGGTGTTAAATCATGGTATGGCTGTCGCCGTGGGAAACCTCATCACCAGAACGCAGGGGCTGGAAGTGTGGATTCAAGCCGTTGCCTCGCTCTCCTTTATCTTCTTTGGGTTGTGGACGATCCGCGGCGACAGGCTTGAAGGAGAAGAGGCGCGTAAAACGCGCTTCGGGGCGGTTACAACGGTGGCGATCGCTTTTTTCATCGCTGAATTAGGCGACAAGACGCAGCTTGCCACAATTGCCCTGGCGACAAAATTCCCTCAAAACCCATTCGGCATCCTGATGGGGACGACTTCGGGGATGTTGGTTGCAGACACCATTGGCATTGTGTTTGGCGTGCTGATGTGTAAAAATATCCCCGAAAGGAAGATAAAGCTAATTTCTGCCGCTGCCTTTATCCTTTTCGGTTTTCTGGGATGCTACCAGGTTGCCTCTGAGAGCATGGGATGGAGCGCGCTTGCCATCGCAGCCGCGCTGTGTGTGCTCATCGTGCTAACCGGATTGGGCGCCTTCTACCTAATGCGGAATAACCAGCAAATTCAAGAGAGCAACCCCATGGTTGCCCAATACTGCGAAGTTAAAAAACACTCCTCCCCTATGGATGTATATAAATTATAAAAAGCAGTCTTCTTGAGAAAAACGAACCCCGCCCGAACCAGAAAACAACGGGCGGGGTTGCGATAACAGCCC
>CAZGDA010000086.1:0-10864 GCA_964524425.1 uncultured Anaerolineaceae bacterium
GTCCGCACTGATTAAGCTCCATTCAATCAAAATACCTGACAGGTCAAGGGAAAACCTGCCAGGTCTTTGAATCAGATCAATACACCAGTCCTTCCGGCTTGGCTTGCAGGCGCTTGCGAAAGACAAAGTAGCTCCAGCCCTGGTAGAAGAGCACCACCGGCAGGAAAATTAGGGTAACGATGGTCATTGTCTTGAGGGTGTAAGGCGTGGAGGATGCGTTTTCAATCGTCAGGTTGAACGCCGGATCGGTGCTGGAAATCATCACGCGCGGGAAGAGGATGGTGAACAGGCAGGCGACACAGAAGAGCAGGGTCAGGGCGGTCATCAGGAACGCCAAACCGTCGCGTGCCTTGAGCAAGAAGTAACCACACAAAATCAGGCTGAGGGCAGCAAGGACGGAGAGCAGCACCGCCGGAAAGCCAGCGTGGCTGAGGATGTCTGTGGTGAGGTAGGTGGCGCCGATGAACAGGGCTGCCACAATCAATGTCGGAAGCCACAGGCGCGCCGCCAGCTTGCCAGCGCGCTCGGATAGGTCGGCGCTGGTTTTCAGGTTGAGGAAGATCGAACCGTGCAGAGCGCACAGCAAGACGATTGCCAGCCCACCCAGGATGCCATACCAGTTTAACAGGGTGATGAACCCACCTGTGTACTGCATGTTTTGGTCTATCGGTACGCCCTGTACGAGATTGGCAAACGCCACCCCCAGCAGCAACGCCGGCAGCAAGCCGCCGAAGAAGATCACCCAATCCCAAAAATTGCGCCATTTGGGGTTTTCGTCCAGGCTGCGAAACTCAAACGCCACGCCGCGCAGAATCAGGGCTGCCAGCAAGAGCAGAAAAGCGATGTAAAAACCGCTGAACATGGTGGCGTACCAGTGCGGAAAGGCAGCAAAGGTCGCCCCGCCGGCGGTGAGCAGCCAGACTTCGTTGCCATCCCAGTGCGGTCCAATGGTGTTGATAATTGTGCGGCGCTCCGTGTCCTTTTTGCTCAAAAACGGCATGATCATGCTAACGCCGAAGTCAAAGCCTTCTAATACAAAGAAGACGATGTAGAGAACAGCAATCAGAATAAACCACAAAGTGTTGAAAAACATAAGTCATCTCCTAAATCTTATGCTAAGTCTTTTGCTACCCTGCCATTGAAGGAGCCTGGTCGAGCGAAACCAGACCCTTATCCGTTGCCGCTGGACCGGCTTTGGCAAATTTCTGCATCAGGTACACCGTTGCTCCGATGAGAATGGTGTAAATGAGGACGTAGATCAGGATGGAGAGCCAGAGCATGTTGGCTGTTACGTTTGGAGAAACGCCCTGATCCACGCGGAACAAACCAAACACCAGCCAGGGCTGGCGCCCCATTTCCGTCAACAGCCAGCCGAAGGTGTTGGCGAGGTAGGGTAGAAGGATGGCAAACGGCAGGATTTTTAGAAACCACGCCGCGCTTTCCGGGTTGCCCTTGCGTATTAATAGGACGGCGTACAACGCCAGCAAAATCAGCAGCCCGCCAATTCCCACCATGATGCGGAAGGACCAGAAGGAAAGCTCGACCGGCGGAATGTAATTTCCGGGACCGTACTTGTCTTCGTATTCTTTTTGCAGGACGTTGATGCCTTTCACTTCGTCGCTGAAATTGTTGTAAGACAGGAAGGAAAGCACGCCGGGGATGTTTATATCGAACAGGTTTTTGCGTTGCTGCGAGTCGATGATGGCAATGATGCTAAACCCGGCGGGACTCTCGCTTTCCCACAAGGCTTCGGCGGCTGCCATTTTCATGGGTTGAGATTGCACCATGTGCTGCCCCTGGGCGTGCCCTACGCCTGCCACCAGCAGGGCGCTGACCAAGCCAAATACCGCCCCAATGGCAAACGAACGCTTGAAGAAGGGCAGTTCGTTTTTACGTAAGATGTGCCAGGCGCTGATGCCCATCACGAAAAACCCGGCGGTGGTGAAACCCGCCAGCACGACGTGTGGGAATTGGGTGAAGATGTTGGGGTTGGTTACCAATTGGAAAAAGTCAATCATCTCCGCTCTGCCTTTGTTTAGCGCAAACCCCACCGGTTGCTGCATGAACGAATTGGCGATCAGGATCCACAAGGACGAGATGTTGGAGCCAAAAGCGACCAGCCAGATCGCCAGTACGTGCAGCCTGGGAGAAATTTTATCCCAGCCGAAGATCCACACCCCCAAAAGGGTAGATTCAAGGAAGAAAGCGAGTAAGGCTTCGATGGCGAGCGGGGCGCCGAAGATGTCTCCCATAAAACGGGAATATTCTGACCAGTTCATGCCGAATTGAAATTCCTGCACGATGCCGGTTACAACGCCCATGGCAAAATTGATCAGAAAGAGTTTTCCCCAAAACTTGGTCATGCGTTTATACGTCTCGTCTTTGGTCATCAGGTAGCGCGTTTCCATATACGCTACCAGCACGACGAGACCCAGAGTGAGGGGAACGAAAAAGAAATGATATATGGTTGTTAATGCAAATTGAATGCGCGCGAGGGTAAGTGCGTCCATAACTTCTCTCCTATGTAAAAAAGTATATACCAAAACGCGAAAAGCTTGCTTACAAATTATATCATATTTCTCTCATTTTTGGTTAATCTATTTTTTTTTCCGAAGTCTTGCGTAAAGCCTCAAGGCGTACTATACTTTGCCCAGGAGGTAAACCCATGAAGACAATTTTATGTTATGGCGATTCAAATACTTGGGGAGCCATCCCTGACAGCGATGACCGTTATCCTTACGACGTGCGTTGGACAGGCGTGCTGCAAAAGGAACTGGGCGCAGAGTACATGGTCATTGAAGAGGGATGCAGCGGGCGCACGACGGTTTGGGACGACCCGGTGGAAGACAACAACGGGGACAAGAACGGCAAACGGTATCTACCGCCGTGCCTTTATTCTCATCACCCACTTGATCTGGTCATTATTATCCTGGGGACGAACGACCTGAAGCCGCGTTTTTCGGTTACGGCGTTCGATATTGCCGCCGGCGCCGGGCAATTGGTGGAAATTGTGCAGAAGAGCGCCTGCGGTCCTAAAGGGGGGGCGCCAAAGATTCTGCTGGCGGCACCTCCACCGGTGAAGGAAATTGGACGCTTGGGAAATATTTTTGCCGGATCGCGTTCCAAGTCATTGCAAATGGCTAAGTTCTTCCAGGACGCGGCGGAGGAACTGGGCGTGGAGTTTATGGACCTGGCTCCGGTTGTCCAGGTGAGCGAGGTGGACGGGATTCACTACCCACCCTCCGAACACGCCAAGCTGGGCAAAGCCATTGCCGAACGCGTGAAACGACTGATTTAGGCGCGCTTTTGGGGGAAAGAGATTGGGAGACCTGAAAGGGGATGGCAGCCTTTCAGGTCTTTTGTGCTGTCATATAAATGCCGCGCAGTGGTTTTTTTCGCCACCAAGCGCACACATGACCCAAATAATAGCGCGGCTGCTAGGGGCGATGCGTGCCGTCGCACAGCGGTTTGTTTTTAGAAAGCCCGCAACAGCATAGCGTGACGCGGTTGCGCGTTTCGAAGGGCTGCCCGTCGGCGCGCTGCACCGCAATGCCGCCCGTCACCCACAGCGCGCCCGGGATGGGTCCTTTGTCGGTGATCTCCGTGGTAACGGCGATCTGCTCGGGCAGGTCCGGCTCGATGTCCTCGGCACCTTCTTCCATAGCATATACGTAAGAGCCGGACGGGCAGCGCTCGACCATCGCCATTAGCTGGGCGCGCACCAGCGGCTCGTCGCTGTCGGGCAGCATCCCGTCTATGTTGGTCATGCGGTTGGCGCAGAAACCCGATTCCATGCACAGGGAATAATCGCGCCGCACGATGAAATTGACCCCACCCAACACTTCCTGGCGTTCGGCGGTGGTGTTCGTCTCGGCGGTCTCTTTGCCGTCGAAATCAATCTCGAAGTGGGTGTTATCGCAAAACGGCATTTTCTGGGAGCGCCCGCAGCGGCACAGGGAATACGTCGCGCTCGTTTCTATTGTCCCTTCCTTTTTCCAGGTGAGCGGCTCGCCGTACTCGGAAACGATTTGCGTCTTACGCGCCAGCGGCACGCCTCCTTCCACGCGGTACGGTCCGTCAGTCTCGATCACGATTCTTTTTTGGGTTGCCATGATTTCCCTCCTGTGGGCAGAAGACGCTGCCCGGCGCAAGGCATACCAGATGAAAGATAAATAATTAGTTGGCAGAGGTCTCGATGAGGTTGATTTTAACTATGATATCATAAAAATTGTATGCGAAACACCACTTATGTACAACAGGATTCGTTGGTTTTTCTTGACATGATCAAACTGAAAAAATATTAAAAACGTAAGCAGGGTGGAAAACTTGTTATTAAGAAAATGGGACGAATACTCTTCACATCTCCAGCGAACCTCTCGAAAAATAACGTGCTGACAATTATTACTTTCTAGATGGCATGTATTCATGTATTATAGAATTGCTTATCACAGTTATAGGGTATAATTTTATTAGGAGATAATCACTATATGGATCTAACATTGCCGCGCGCAATTTATCAAGCGGACAAACACATCCACGGACCCATTGAAATTGGATATACGAAAACCTGTGAGTGTAATCAAAATCATTTAAATTGTCTCACCGCAAAAGAGTGGTTAAAATGCCAATTAGGTGTATGGCAATTTACTTACGAAGGGAGGGACATCCGAGATAAAAAAATTCACCCTGCCACATTTCCAATTTCATTAGCGAAAAAAGTAATCGAGTTGTTTTCGCATCAAGGTGAGTTGATTCTTGATCCATTTGTAGGAAGCGGGACAACATTAATAGCGGCGCAAGATACTAACCGAAACGCCGTTGGTTTTGACCTGCAAGAAAAATATATTGATCTATGTGTAGAAAGATTAAATTCCAACCTTGGACTGTTTTCTAACGCTTGGCAAATCGCCATCCAAGATGACGCACGTAATATTAACACGTATCTAAAACCTGAGTCGATTTCATTGATATGGACGTCTCCCCCCTATGCTAACCTTTTGAATCGAGAACGGAAAAACAAATCGCGCCGCAACCGAAAAAACGACCAGCTTGGAAAGGTAGAGCAATATTCACAAGATGACCGCGACCTAGGAACGATGTCTTTAGATGATTATCAATTCGCAATGGGTGCTATTTTCGAACAGCTTTTACCCCTATTAAAGCCAAAAGGGCATTGCGTAATCAATATACCGGATATGTGGTGGGAAAATCAACGCATTACGATTCATGTAGCACTAATCGAAGAATTGCGAAAGCGAGGATATGAATTAAGAAATGTTATTATATGGGACAGGACGAATATAGTTAACGGGATCGGTATTTTCGGTTGGCCTAGTAATTATATAACTATGGGAGTAACGTTTGAATATCTTTTAGATTTTTGGAGACCCCCCAAGGATGCATAAGAGAACTCGTGTTGAACAACCCATTTATACGAAAGAGCAAATTACTGAAAGACTGCGCGAAATCAGAAGCTTAGGATGGATAAAAAATACCCGCCAGGGAAACGTTGGGGGAGTGGGAAACACTCTTGAGGATTTATTGGGGATACAGGAAAACAATTTACCAATTCCCAATGCAGGTGAATGGGAATTGAAATGCCAACATTTAAATACATCAAGCTTAACTACTCTATTCCATTTTGAACCGTCTCCTATTGCTTTAAAACTCGTGCCGTGCGTTTTACTTCCTAAATATGGATGGAAGCACAAAGAGGCAGGGAAAAGATTTCCGATAACAGAAATGAGTTTTCGTCAAACTATATCAGGTGCGTCAAGAAGCGATAGAGGATTTATGGTTATTATTAACCGAGAAGCAAAACGTATAGAAGTTTCTTTTGATTCTCGTTCTGTTGATGTAAAACATTCCGAGTGGCTTACTTCCGTTGGTGAACGTATAGGGTTTGGAGAATTAGATCCCCAACCATATTGGGGAATCGAGGACGTTTATTATAAAGCGGGTAGTAAGCTGCGCAATACATTTTATGTCTTAGCTGATGAAAAGAAAGAGAATGACGGCGAGTATTATTACTATTCAAAGATATATAAACTAACCCATTTTTCTATTGACGGTTGGTTGCGCGCTATCGAAGAGGGGTTTTTATATGTTGATTTTGACGCGCGTACAGGACATAATCACGGAACGAAATTTAGATTAAGGCAGCATAAATTACCCATCCTGTATAAAAACATAGAAGAGATTTAAATATAAACAGGTTGAATCCCCACCTGGTAGGAGAAAGCCCGTTGGCTTTAGAAATACACCCATATTCGTGATTTTTAAGCCGGTTTTCAGGTGCCGTTGCGGGGCGGCAGGCTGGTTGGGCGAGGCGGAATGAGCAAAGAACACGGTTAGGGGTTGGCAAGACAGCGCTGCATAGCCCTGCCCAGGCGGCGGATGCCTTCCTCTATGCGTTGCGGCGGTTGGCTGGCAAAGTTCAAACGCAGGGCGTGGCGACCCTGCGCGGCTTCGGGGAAGTAGTGGCTGCCAGGCGCAAACGAAACCCCCTGTTGGCGCGCCAGCGGCAGCAGCTCGTCTGCCGCGAGGGTTGGCGGCAGGCGCAGCCACAGGAACAAACCGCCCTGCGGCGTCTCAACCTGGACCTCGGCGGGCAGGTGGCGCTGGATGGCTTGCAGCATGGCGTCGCGGCGCTTGCGGTACACCTGGCAGGAGCGGCGCAAATGCGTCTGGTAGCGTCCCACCGTAACGTATGCTTCCAGGGCGCGCTGGATCAGGCTGGAAGTCGCCAGGTCGTTGAGCCGTTTGCAATTGACCAAGGCTTCGTACACCGGTCCTTCAGCAATCAGGAAACCCACGCGCAGCCCCGGCATCAACATTTTCGAGAAGGTGCTTACGTAAATCACCCTGCCGCCGGGGTCGAGAGATTTGAGAGCCGGCTGGGTGCGTCCCTCGTAGCGTAAATCGCCCACGAAATCGTCTTCCAGCACGGGCACGTTGTAGCGTTCCGCCAGGGCGATCAACAGACGCCGGCGCTGCCCGCTCATGCACGTTCCGGTCGGGTTGTGAAAATTGGGGATGGTGTAAATCAGTTTTGGGTGGTGGCGCTGCAACAAGATTTCCAGTTCTTCAACCTGCATCCCGTGTTTATCCAGGGCGATGCCGACGACTTTGAGGTTGAGCAGGCGGAACAACTCCAGGGCGGCGGCGTAGGTAGGGCTTTCCACCAGGACAGTGTCGCCCGGCTTGAGCAGCAATTGCGCCGCCAAAACCAGCGCCTGTTGCGAGCCGCTGGTGATGAGCACGTTTTCGGGGCGCGCCGGCAACCCTTGGCTGGCTGTGATGTGGGCGATGGTGTTGCGCAGCGGGGCGTAGCCGCTGTTTTCGCCGTATTCCAGGGCAGCGATGCTGTCGCGACGGATGACGGACTGGATGGCGCGCTGAAAATCTTTGGCGGGAAAGAGCTGTGTGTCTCCTCCCCCTCCTGAAAAGGAGATCGGGTCAGGGTACTGGCTGGGGGGCGAGGCATCCGCTGGGCGGTGTACCTGGGCAGCCGGATTGCGGCTTTGCACTTCCTGCTGCCAAAGCGGGAAGCGCATTTCTGTGGAAGGGGGCAAGGCGGGCGGTTGGGAAAAGGACGGCAGTACGTAGGCGCCGCTGCCCTGGCGGGTGAAAATCAATCCGTCTGCCTCTAATTCGGCGTAGGCGTTTTCCACCGTGATGCGGTTTACACCCAGGTCACGCGCCAGTTGCCGCGTGGCAGGCAGGCGTGTGTCCACTGCCAGGCTGCCCGAAAGGATGCTCTGACGCAGGTGGTTTTCAATTTGCTGGTAAAGCGGAACGGCGCTTTGGCGGTCCAGAACGATGCGCATAAACCTCTCCTTGATTGGTATGGTTAGTATACCTCATTATATATAAAAAAATAGAGCCAATTTTATAATTTATTTCCTATTCCACTTAATTGGACTTATTAAAATTAAGGAACATTGGCTCTACAAAGCGTGCCAATTGACTGCTATACTGCATAGTATGATTACACATTCCTCACATAGTTCAACGCTCACGCGCGGATATACGCTTGCGTTAATCAGTGCGCTCATCCTCTCGACCACCGCTATCTTCATTCGCTACCTCACCCAAACCTATCACATCCCGGCGTTGGTGCTGGCTTTTTGGCGCGACGTCTTTGTCGTTCTCAGCCTGTTACCGCTGCTGGGCGTGTTACGTCCGGGTTTGCTGCGCCTGCGCCGCGGCGACCTGGTCTACCTGGCGGCTTACGGGTTTGTGCTGGCAGTTTTCAACGCCGTGTGGACGCTCTCGGTGGGGTTGAACGGCGCCGCCATCGCCACCGTGTTGGTTTATTGCTCGGCTGCGTTCACTGCCTTGCTGGGTTGGTGGCTATTTAAAGAACGCCTGGATTGGGCAAAATTGTTGGCGGTGGCGTTGTGCCTGGCAGGCTGCGTGTTGGTCTCCGGCGCGTTGGATGCAACAGAGTGGCAGGCAAACCTGCTGGGCGTCTTGACCGGCGTGCTGGCGGGTTTGTGCTACGCAGTTTACACCATGCTGGGACGGGCTGCGGCGCAGCGCGGCTTGAACCCCTGGTCAACGCTGATATATATCTTCGCCTTTGCCACGCTCTTTTTATTCGCCGTCAATCTACTGCCCATACCGGCAGGCTTGGGCGCGGGTGTTTCCCTGGACGCCTTTTTCTGGCTGAAGGACGCCTGGGTCGGTTGGGGCGTCTTGTTCCTGCTCGCCGCGGGACCCACACTGGTTGGCTTTGGGCTGTACATCACCAGCCTAACTTACCTGCCTTCCAGCGTCGTCAACTTGATCGCCACGCTGGAGCCAGCCTTTACTGCCATCATCGCCTACGCCTTGCTGGGCGAGCGCCTGAACGGAATCCAGGTCGTGGGCAGCTTTTTGATCCTGGCTGGGGTGGTCTTTCTGCGCATCTACGAAGATGGGTGGGCAGGCAAATCCCAGGCGGATCTGCAATCGAAGATCGCCGTCGTATCGTCTGAGTGAAGAAGGCGGCGGGCAGCCCAGCGCGCCCGCCGTCTAAAAACCCACCCTACTTGCAATAGCTATTTCAATACGTAGGAATACGCAATATTATTTTACGCCCTGTTAACCGAGTGTTAAATCGCGGTTAATCTCGGCGAGTTAAGATTCGGGCGGGCTTTTCTATCACCGCCTGGTTTGGTTTACCGGCGCAGGCTCACGAAGGAGTATCAAACGGGTATGAGTAACAATCGTCAAGTGTCCTGGCTAAATAAAATTCGCATTCCGCGCCGTCTGACCAATTTAAGAGGCAAACTGATTCTCCAATGTCTCTTACTGGGGTTGCTTCCTCTTATTATCCTGGGCAATACCCTCTACCAAGATAGTGAAAGCAATTTACGCACCAGCACGTTTGAGAAATTGGACCGCACGGCAGAATTGCTGGCTTTGCATATTGACGAGTGGCTGGAGCAGCGTCTGACCGACTTGCGCATCCTCGCTGACCTGCAAAGCGTGCAAAGTATGCAGATGGCGCAAGTTGAGCCTGTGTTGACGGATTTTTTGACTCATTCCGAAATATACGAGAGTTTAATTGTGATTGGAGAGAACGGAGTTACGGTTTACAATACGGGCGATAAAACCCTCTACCTGGCGGATCAGGAATATTTCCGCAGAGCCTTGCTGGGCGAGCAGTTCATCAGCGACCCGCTCGTGTCGAAAAACAGCGGGGACGTAGTTGTCGTGATCGCCGCACCCATCCAAAAAAGCGGCAAGGTCGTGGGTGTCGTGGCAGGGACGATTACCACAGCTCGCTTCTCCACCTTGTTTGATGTAGCCAAAGATGGGGATAGCGGTGAAGCTTACCTGATTACCAGTCAACGCTATTTCGTTACTGCCCCGCGCGCTACGGATTTGTTGATAGAGGAAGGGTTGGTTAAAGAGCGTCCCGAAATGGAGATTAGCATTCGTTCTGTGGGTGCACAGCGCGCCGCAGCCGGGCAAACGGGCGTAGATATTTACGAGAATTATCGCAATGTGAGCGTCATCGGCGCCTATCGCCCCATCCAGAGCGCAGGCTGGGGGTTGCTGGTGGAACAGGCAGAAGCGGAGGCTTTCAAACGCGTTGATCAATTAAGAGACATCATTTTATACACGGTTTTGGGCGTGGCAATTGTGATCGTTGTGGTCGCCTTTGTCTTTGCTCACCAGTTAGCCTCACCTGTAAATCAAATGGTGAAAACAGCCAACCAGATCGCGAAAACCGATCTGCAAAACCTGGTGGAGCAGTTTGAGCGCATGGCGAATCGCGATTTGGGCGGGGAGTTTTCTATCCAAAGCGAAGCGCTTACGCACCAATCCAGCGACGAGCTGGGTGACCTGGCTGTATCTTTCAATCAGATCATCGCCCATCTGCGGCGCGTGGGCGAAGCCTGCGTCTCCATGCAATCCAGCCTGGCGATGCTGGTGAGAAATATCAAAGAAAACGCCGACGATTTGGGTTCAGCCGCCGGGCAGATGAATTTTGTCATCAACCGCACCAGCATAACCACTGCCCAAATTTCCAGCACGATTCAGCAGACGAGCAGCAGCCTTGCACAGCAGGCAGGAGACGTGAACAAGACCGCCACCGCCGCCGACCAGATGGGCAGAGCTATCGAAGGCGTCGCCGCCGGCGCACAGGAACAGGCGAAATCGGTGTCTGAAGCCTCACGCATCATGGCAAAATTGGCAGAAGCCTTCAACGGTGTGCGCCAGGGTGCGCTGGAACAGAGCCAGCAAACCGAAGAAGCCGCCAAGGCTTGCAAAAGCGTGTTCACTGCCATCGAGCAGGTCGTTTCCGCATCCGATCAGGTCGCCGATGAAGCCGGGCGCTCCGCCGCAACCGCCATCCAGGGCACACAAA
>CAZGDA010000087.1:0-10801 GCA_964524425.1 uncultured Anaerolineaceae bacterium
TTGGTCAAAGAATCGGTTACGGAACCGGGGTGATTATTTTCATGTCGGCAACGTCATCCTTGGTGGGCCAAACGCGGGCGCGCCTGGGGGTTGGGGAAGGCGTTTTTGTGGGAACCCAGGTGGGCAGGGCGATCTCCTGGGTGAAGAGGAGGCGGTCGCTGCCTTCTTCATAAACGCTGAAATCCAGGTTGCCGCCGTTAACGTGTCTGCCGTAGCAGAAGAGGCGGTCGGGGCGGTCTGGAACCAAGGCGCACTTGTATTTTTCCTTGCGCAGCATGGCGTAAAAGTTCCCCGCTGTGCCTGAGGAAAGCTGAATGGTAAAGGCGTACACCTTGTGTTGGTACATTCCCCAGCGGTAAATGGACGCGCCGGAGAAGGCGGTTTCGATATCGGCGATTGAAATTGGGGGCGTGGGGGTGCTGGTGGCGGCAGCATCGGGCTGCTGCTGGACATTTTCGGCTGCGGGCGCTTCAAGCTGCACCTGGGCGATGGCAGTTTGGATCTCCTGTTCACTGAATTGTTCGGCGGTTTGGGCTTCCTGCGTGCCCACTACTGCGGCAACTACCTGGGGGTTAACGATCGGCATGGGAGTAACAACCGCCTGGGTAAGCGCGATGGCGGTTTGAATTTCCTGGTCAGAGAGGGGGCGGTTAACCTGGGCGACCTGTGTCAGCGCCAGGGCGGCTTGCACCTGCTCCTCAATGGAAGGCGCCTGCGCAAGGGCGACGCCTTCTTGTTGAGGAAGGGATGTGGCGCTGCTTTGCGGCGCCACAGGCGCCTGGCTGGATTTGTTTCCCGCGCTGCAGGCTGTCAGCGCCAGCATCAGCACCAGAACAGCAAATAAAATGATTGGTTTTCTTTTCATAGTATCTCCTAATCAAAATTAGCACGGATGCTAATAATACGTTTGATTATACAATGAAGCGGCTAGATTATCAAATCTCACTTGGTTTCCCGACACTTTTCTAAAACCGGCAAACGAGAAGGGAAAGTGGACGCCTGAAGGTTTTATCTTTAATATCTGTCAGGATAATAAATTTCAAGATTTATTTATTGGCGCTGGCTGGCTGGGTATTCCCCATTTCAGCAATCCAAGCCTGGATGCCGCCACGCAGGTTATAGACGTGTTTAAAACCGGCTTGTTCCATTAGCTGGCGCGCCTGTGTTGAACGCCGACCACTGCGGCAGACGAGGATGATTTCTTGCTCCTTGTCCAATGTTTCAAGATGCTGTTCAAGTTCTCCCAGGGGGATGTTTTTTGAATCCGCAAACGAAAAACTTGCAACTTCTTGCGGCTCGCGCACGTCTATCAACAGCGGGGGCGGATTGTTTTGCAGCCGGGCGGTCAGTTCCTGGGGGGAAAGATCATAGGATTGCGACGAAGCAGCCTGCGCCTGGGCTGGGGCAATGACGGTTGGGGTTTCCTGCCCGGCTTTGGTGGTTGCAGCGCAGGCGGATAAAAACAGCGCCAGAAGCACGAGGAAGGTGAAGGATATTCTTGGCATAGTCTCTCCTAAACGATAGTTGCGGGTGTGTACATAGGATTAGAATATGATGCAGGCGGATCAATGTGCATCAATACACAGGCAAAGCAGGCTCAATTTCGTTTGCCCACGCCAGGATGCCGCCTTTCAGGTTATACACGCGTTTGAAACCAGCGAGCGCCATTTGCTCACGCGCCCGGGCGGAGCGTTGACCGCTGCGACATAACACAACGATTTCTTTTTCTCTATCTTGCCCTTCTATGTATTGGGATAATTCTGCGGAAGGGACGTTGATGGAACCTGGCAGAAATAGAATTTGGCGTTCTTGCGGCTCGCGCACATCAATCACCAATGGGGGGGTATCGCTTTGCAGGCGTTGGTACAGTTCCTGCGCCGAGATATCCCATTCCTGTAACGTGGTGTCGGATGGTGAACCGATCTTAGCCGTTCCGCAAAACATTTCGTAGTCCACCAGGTCTTGGACGGGTGCGTTGGGGGAACAGATATTACAATGCGGGTTTTTGCGCAATTTGACGAAGTCAAAGGTCATATCCAGCGCGCTATACAACATCAACCGTCCAATGAGCGGCTCGCCGATGTCAAGGATGAGTTTTATGGCTTCGGTTGCCATGATTGTACCGATGACGCCGGGTAAAACGCCCAAAACACCGGTTACAGCGCAGGAGAACACAGTTCCAGGTGCGGGAGGCTCTGGAAAAAGGCAACGGTAGCACGGTCCACGGCGTGCGTCAAAAACACTCGCCTGCCCGTCGAAACGCGAGATGGCGCCAAACACGTTTGGTTTGCCTTCCAGCACGCACAGGTCGTTGGTGAGATAGCGCGTGGCAAAATTATCGCTGCAATCCAGCAGGACGTCATAGCCAGCGTGTCCATAGTCGTATAGGATACGGCGAGCGTTATCGGAAGTGAACGGCTCGTTGTAGGGGATGACATCAATAGAGGGGTTAAGCTGCAAGAGGCGCTGGCGGGCAGATTCCACTTTTGGTGTGCCAAGTTGGGCGTGAGAATGCACAATCTGGCGCTGGAGGTTGGAGGTATCCACAGAGTCAAAATCCACCAAACCGATGTGCCCCACACCGGCAGCCGCCAGGTACATGGCGGCAGGCGAACCCAAGCCGCCGGTGCCTAAAATCAACACCGAGGCGTGCTTGAGTTTTTGCTGCCCTGTCAACCCTACCTGGGGCAGGAGAATGTGGCGAGAATAACGTATGATTTCTTCACGGGAGAGATTTGGTTCCATAACACAAGCACAGTTTTTATTTCAATTTTCGTGTCAATCTTCAAGATTTCATTATAGCATACCTTTACCGCAAGAAGATGAGGCTTTGATAAGCTTATAATATTTAACAACTTCTCATCAAATCTTTCTTATGCTTTTTCGTACATATCCGATAACTTTTAGTAACTTATGTGTTGTAAATAAGGTAGAAATAAATATGAAAGGTGTGATTGAAATGAGGCGATTTATCTTTACTGGTTTAACGTTTGTGTGTATTGCCAGCCTGGCAGCGTGTTCTATGCCTTCAAAAGCGGAACCAACACCTGACCTGCAAGCCACTGTCAACGCGATGGCAAGCGCGATAATGAAAACAGACCTTCCACCGGCAACGGGTACGCCAGACGTGCAGGCTACCGTTAATGCTTCTGTGAATGCCACACAGCAGGCGCAGCAAAACGTTCAGGCGACGATCAACGTCGCCGCGCAGAGTACGGTAGGTGTGGCGGTGCAGGCGACCGTGGGAGCCATGCCAACTGCCACGCCAGTGCCTGCCAGCACGGATGCGTATTACTATTCGCTAACGGAAGAACAGTTGGCTGCCATGATTGACCAGGCAGTGAACGAGGCGATGGTTTATAGCCAGCAAACTTCTGCCGTAACGACGCAATCCACTGCGGATGGCAGCGTATCGGATGGCGAGGTGCAAACCGTGCAGGTATACGTTAGCGCCACAGGTCAAGCAGTGGCGAATGCAGAAGCGTTGATTGCTGCCTATCAGGATATTTACGGGGATTACGCCACGGCGTATTTGCAGACGTTAAACGATATAGAACAGGACCTGGCAGCCATTGCACAAAATACGGCGGATATAGCCGCAATAATGGAACAGGGGGCGGCGGCGGCGAGTGCGGCTGTGGAGCAGTTAAATGCGGCTGCCCAGAACGCGCAAACGAAGGCAGCGGAACTGCAAACCCAGGCGCAGGGAATGCAGGATAAATTCCAGGGGGATTTACAAGCTCGCCTGGAAGAGGTGCAAAAAATGCAGCCAAATCAAGTTGCCAGTGACCGCGCCGGCGCTATTCAGCAAACGTTTCAGTACATCGACTCGCTGAAAGGCGCACTTGGGGGTGGTAAAATCAGCCCAGACCAGTTCAGGCAAATTGCCCAACAGGGTGTGAATGCCAGTGCCAGCCTGAAAGCGCAGGGAGGACCTCAACTCCAACAGTTTGCGGGAGGGGTTGATAATCTCAACAAACAGATGGCGCGTGGAGAGTGGTCCACTGCCCGCAAGGACGTGGATGGATTTGATATGAATTTCCAAAAACAAGCCAAACGACCAGGGAGAAAGTAAATTCTCAGGGTTATTCATATAAAAGGCTCCTGTTTGGAAGGAGCCTTTTTTATTTTGGACAGCCTCTTGGATATTAAGCTTCCGTATAGGCTTCGCGTTCCATCCAACGCGCCAGGTGAGAGGGTGGGGTGTAGGTTTCCATCAGGGTCAATACTTCTTCAGTGGAACGGGCGTGCGAGAAAAGGTGCAGGTGATCTGGGTAGATAAAACCCTGAGCACTTGCGTGTTGCAGCAGTCCAAACAACGGATCAAAATAGCCCTCCACGTTGAGTAAGCCGATGGGTTTGGTGTGCAAGCCAATTTGCGCCCAGGTGAGGATCTCGAAGAATTCCTCAAACGTACCGTAGCCGCCGGGCAGGGCGATGAAACCATCCGCCAGTTGCGCCATGCGCGCTTTGCGGGCGTGAATGTCCTCCACTACTTCCAGGCGCGTCAAGCCAGTGTGCACTAACACCGGGGTGTAGAAAACCTTGGGAATGACGCCCACCACTTGCCCGCCGCCCTGAACTGCGCCATCCGCCACGGCGCCCATCAAACCGGTTTTGCCTGCCCCATACACCAGGGTGATGTGGCGCTCTGCCAGCAGCGCGCCGGTCTGGCGCGCCGCTTGAATGTATTCCTCTCCCATCTTGTCGGATGAGCCACAATAAACGCAAATGGAATTGAATTTTCGCATACATGTACTGCGCCAAAACGTTAAGGCTGACGCACCTCCAATAAGACGTTTTCACTAATGTTTGTGCCAAAAACCTGAGTCTGGTCGGTATTGAGGATTTCAATTTGCTGGGTGCCGTCAATGGGATTTTGGTGGAGCACTTTGAGTTCGGCACCTAAAGCAAGACCAATGCTTTTGAAGTATACCAGAAGATCAGGGTTCTGGTTAGTAATTTGACGCACAATCCCTTTTTTACCGGGGCATAAATCTGACAACCTGATCAGGGTGCGTAGGTCTGTTACGTTTAGATCACAATCGGGAATGGGATCTCCGTGCGGGTCGAATTTTGGATTGTGGAGATGGAACGCAATCCGTTCGATAAAAAATTGTGAGACGGCGTGTTCCAGTTCTTCGGCTTCTACGTGAATCTTGTCGAGCGGATAATTGAGCACCTGGAACAGGAACAACTCGATCAAACGGTGCCGACGAATGATTTGCAGGGCGGCTTTCTCACCTTCGGCGGTCAAGATTACGCCGTGATGTTTGCGGTAAGAAACCAAGCGTGGCTGGGTTTCAGCCAGTTTTTGCAGCATATTCGTAACCGAAGCGGGACGAATGTTCAACGCGTCTGCCAGTGCGACGGTGTTGGTGGGCTGACCGCTGCGGGTTTGTGAATAAATTGTTTTCAGGTAGTCTTGTATCGAAGCGCTCAAGTCTTGGCTGGCAGGATTGTGCATGATCACCCCCCTCCAAATACGCGCACCAGGGAGGCGGTTGCGAACGTAACCAGGAATGCCAAACCGAGCGTGATCACTACGCTCAAGATCGCCCATTTGTAGCTTTTTGTCTCCTTGTAAATGGTTAAAATTGTGGTGGCGCAGGGGTTGTGCAGCAGAGAAAACAACATCAAATTGACAGCGGTCAACATCGTCCAACCGTGCCCGGCGACCAGCAAAGTGCGCAAGGAATCCATGTCGGGCGGGTCGGTCATCATCCCCACGCCCATGTATACCATCATCATGGTTGGTACGACGATTTCGTTGGCTGGGATGGCGATAATATAAGCAAGCAAGATCACACCGTCCAGACCGAGTAGGACACCGAATGGGTTGAGGAAATTGGCGATGTGTTGCGCCAGGCTAAGATTGCCAACGGTGATGTTTCCCAGGATCCAGATAGCAGCACCGGCGGGGGCGGCGGTGAGCATGGCGCGCCACAAGACGAAAACGGTGCGGTCAATGAAGGATGTGTAGAGGATGCGACCAATGCTGGGGCGGCGGTAGGGCGGCAGTTCGAGGGTGAAGGCGGAGGATTCACCTTTTAGTACGGTCTTTGAAAGCGCCCATGAAACCAGGAGGGTGAAAAAGATGCCGATGAGAACTACGGTAACCACTGCGCCAGCGGCGGCAAACGAGGCGAAGGCGGGGGGAAAGGCAGCCGCGACAAAAATAGTTGCCAGCATGACCAGGGTGGGAAAGCGCCCGTTACAGGGAACAAAATTGTTGGTTAAAATGGCGATCAGGCGCTCGCGCGGGGAGTCGATGACGCGTGTGGAAATCACTCCGGCGGCGTTGCATCCAAATCCCATTGCCATGGTCAGCGATTGTTTGCCGTGTGCGCCGGCGCGTTTAAACAACCAGTCCAGGTTGAAGGCGATGCGCGGCAGGTAGCCCAGGTCTTCCAGGATGGTGAAAATGGGAAAGAAAATCGCCATCGGCGGCAGCATTACAGATACCACCCACGCCAGACCACGATAAACACCGTGCCAGAGAAAGCCGGTTACCCACCAGGGAAAACCCCATTGGGTGAACAGGTTGGCGGCTTTTTCTTCCACAAAAAATAATGCATCTGCAATCATCGCCGAAGGCACGTTTGCTCCTACGATGGTTAGCCAAAATACACCTGCCAGCAGCAAGAGCATGATGGGTAACCCAAATATCGGCGAAGTTACCAGGCGGTCAATGCGCTGGTCAAAATCCCATTTCTTTTCCGAGCTAACCTGAATGGCGCGCTTTGTGATGTGTTCGACTTCCGCGTACAGGGATTTGACGATCTCGTCGCGAAAGCCGCTGGAGAGTGTGGGGCGAAGCGCTTCAGCGCGGTTGAGAATATCTTGAGGGGTGAGGGTTGAATTCATCATAATCTCCTATTGGCGTCCGTCAACGGCAATTTGTTTACTAAAGCTCACCTCGGAGCGGTGTTGGTCGCTTACCAGAGTAGCCAGCTCACCACTAAGGATTGCCTGCTGCACGCGTGCATCTCCATCCAGAAGGCGGATCGCCAGCCAGCGCGCGTTGGGCGTGCCGGGGTAGAGCTGCTCGATCTGGCTGCTCAATTCCGATACGGCGTGTTGTATTTCGGCTGAACCTTCCACACGCAACGGCTTGGTCTGGATCTGCCCGTTGATCACGTCAGCGATTGTGGTAAGCAAGGTGTGCATGCCTTCCCCAGTGCGGGCGGTGATCGGAATGACGGGCACGCCCAAATCGCGCCCCAGGCTGCGGACGTCCACACTGATGCCTTTGCGCCGCGCTTCATCCATTAAATTTACTGCGACAACTACTTTATCGGTTATTTCCATTACCTGCAGAGCCAGGTTGAGGTTGCGCTCGAGGGCGGTGGCGTCGGTAACTACGATTGTGCAATCAGGTTGACCGAAAAGGAGGAAGTTACGCGCCACTTCTTCATCCTGTGAGGCAGAGAGCAGTGAATAGGTACCGGGCAGGTCCACCAGTTTATAGCGCACGCTGTTAAACTCAAAGCCGCCCTCGGCGCGCGTTACGGTTTTGCCGGGCCAGTTGCCGGTGTGTTGGTTGAGTCCGGTTAACCAATTGAACACGGTGGATTTTCCGGTGTTGGGGTTGCCAGCCAGGGCAACTACTTTGTCGAATTTGTCCAGTTTTAGTCCCATTTGCGCTAAGCGCGCATTGGCAGGACAGCTTTCACATTGGGAAGATGAGAATATTTTTTGCATTGTATACCATCCATTTATGAATTGGGGCTAGAAGCAATGCCAGAGGCGGGACGCACCCAGATCATGCCAGCTTGTTCACTGCGCAGGGCAATCAGTGTGCCGCGTACCCGGTAAGCGCGCGGCTCTTTGAAGGCGTTTTCAAGCTCTGGGTAAACGAAAGTGCCGGGGGTCAACCCCAGGTCTAAAAAGCGCCGGCGCGTGAATCCCTGGCAGCGATCGTCTATGCGGATAATCTCGGCGCGCTCTTTGTTCGTCAGAACACCCAGCGGGATCACAGAGGGGTCGCGTTGTTCTTGCGGTTCTTCCAATTGTACGAAAACATTTTCAGCGATGGAGCGCGCCAGGGTGTATTCCTTATCGTCGCCACTTAAGACGACCCTGGCGGGGCTGTTTTCCTGAATTAGGATAACCTGACCAATGTACAGTCCTTCTGCCAGCAGTTGGGCGTATGCCAGGGGCGGTTCGTCTTCCAGGTGGGCTATTTTAACTCGCTGACCGGGGCTAAGCTGGACGAGAGGGGAACTCGTTCTCATGCTGCGCAAAACACCAGTCGCATCGGGGATAGGATCGCCGTGAGGGTCGCGCGCCGGATGTCCCAGGGCTGCGTCCAGAGAGTTGATCTCTTCCACGCTCATTTGGTGTTCGCGTTGATGTGCGCCGCTGTGGATTTTCTCCAGGGGCATACGGGCTTCGTCTGCCAGGTACCTTTCCCAGAGACGATGGGCGCGAATAACTTGGAGCGCCCAACTTTGCCCAGACGGAGTAAGCGCCAGCCGATTCTGGTTGAGCCGCACGAGCTGCTGGGCTTCCAGGCGAGTGAGTAATTCCTGAATGGCAGGTAAATCCAGTTTTAATTCTACAGCCAGGCGGTATTTGTCGGCTGGTTGACCTTCTTGTTGCAGGTTGAAGATCAATTTTAGGGCGTCTTCCAATATCTGGCGCTGGTTAACTTGCTTGCGAATGCGCCAGCGCGCCAGGACTCCGTAACGGGGCAGCCAGAGTGCGACTGCAAAGAGCAGGATTATAATGAGCCAAAAATTAATTGATGGAATTAGATTCACAATCCCTCCTGTAGGTAATGATAAATTAGAATTTAGGTATGCCTATATTATAATCCTGTCTTGAGAAATGTCAAGACGAAAACAGGATAAATTTCAGGCTTCTGGAAAAAAGGTGAAATTTTATAAAATTGATAGTTCCTGATAGCTGGCAGCTTCTACACTATAAAAGGTTAGGAATAAGCCTAGCCGTAAGGAGAGTGATGTATGGAAGTTCCACGCCATTGGCGTTTAAAAAAGCAACGCTACAGTTTGACGGGTGAGACCTGCCCGCATTGTGGGGCGAATATTTTTCCGCCGCGCGACGTGTGCCCGGAATGTAAAAACGAAGCCAAATCCGCCTACCAGTTTAGCGGACGAGGTACGGTGTATTCTTATGCCACCGTTTATAACCCCCCGGCAGGCTACGAGGAATATGCGCCTTACACGGTGGCGCTGGTGAAACTGGATGAAGGACCATTGGTAACCGCCCAACTGACTGACCTGGGCGACCAGGAAGTGAAACTGGATATGCCGGTGGAGATGGTTACGCGCCGTTTGCGCTCCGACGGCGACGAGCGCGGTATGCTGGTGTATGGGTATAAGTTCCGACCGGTGTTGGGAAGTTAAGGTTATTGATTGTTAATGAGGCGCCCTCCATGTGGAGGGCGCTTTTAGTTTAAGTAATATAATTATGGAGATGGGGAAATGAAATTACCATTGATAAAAGCTATGCGTTCAAAAGCGAGAGCACTATATAAAACTTATCCAGGAGGAAAATGAATGCCTATCGGGCATCTAAAAACAAGCTATAAAAGGTGATCAAAATGGTGAGAAGAAAAGGTTTTTTATTTGATTCGGTTCAGACGGGGAGTAGAACCGGTCCAACGTTTGTATGCATGGTTAAAGCTGCTGGACTGTGAGAAACCGAGCAAAAAAGCAACATCGCAAATGCTGTTTTGGGGATCGGCTAGGTAATTTAGCGCCAATTCACGGCGTACCTCATCCAGAATCTGGCGAAATGAAGTGCCCTCATCGGCCAGTTTCTCCTGCAGATACCGACGATTAAAAGCCAGTTTGCGGGCAACGAGATTAAAAGATGGTTTTTGACCTAGGGCTAACAGCTCGTTAATCATCCCCGTGACTTTCGTCGTCCAAGCTTTTTCGGGATACAAACGTAGCAGCATTTTTTTTGCCAATTGCTCCAGTGTTGTAAGCAGTTCAGGGTTTGCCAGTAGAATCGGGCGAGCCAGTTCGGCTCTGGAAAATATCGCATAATCCCTATCACAACCAAAATGGCAGTCTATAGTAAAAATGCGGTGGTATTCGCCGACATCCGGAGGGGAAGGATGTGTAAAACCAATTTCGAGGGGAATAAATTGACCGCGTGAAATCTGTTTCAAGGTAGAGACCAGAAGACAAAAAAAGAATTGGGAATGAAAGTTATTGTCCCCAATTGAAGTGTCGGTGGTCGTCCAGGTCAATATGACCAGATCATTTTCAACCTTCAGCTGCGGGCAAATGACATCCATCATCAGGCGGTGGTAACGCACAAGACACTTAAGCGCATCGCCGACGGTGGGACAGTTACGAATAACCATGGAAAGGATGTGACCGCCAAAATTGCCCTGGGCGGTTTCAGCAAAATGAAGTCCTAAAAATGGGTCACGAGCCTGGTTTAAAATCGCCTGCCAGAGATGGTTGATTTGCTGGCTGGATATTCGCGAGCCGTGTGCACCGACATCCTGCAGTGTCAGCCCTGTTTGGATGCTCAATGCAGTCGAATCCAAGCCAATTTTTTCAGCATAAGCCATGAGAGAAAGAAATAATTCAGGAGAGATATATGATTCTTTAGTCAACGCGTGTCCTTCTATAAGGTAAACCCCGCAAAAAAACAAATTCAGGCCGTATGCGGGCAATACTGTCCGCATGTCTGGGGGTATATTTGGGACTATTGATAAATTATAACCGGAAAAAATGATAAGGAGTTAAAATGAAAAATCCAGTTTTATGGTTAAGAATCAGCTATTGGGTGGGTGCAATTATCGATGGGGTGGCGC
>CAZGDA010000088.1:0-10748 GCA_964524425.1 uncultured Anaerolineaceae bacterium
CCAGTTGCTGGTAGAGCTGTATCCAACCGCATTGCTTGCCCTGACTGCCCATTTGTAGTTGCCCGCTGTAAGACCGGTGGAATAGGTATAGCGGCACACCGAGCCGTCGCAGGTGGGAGATACCGCCCCACTGAATATCTTCACGTTGGCGGATGTATAGACGTACAGGGTATAGCCCGTCGCGGCGGACACCTGCGTCCAGCGCATCACCGGCGTGGGCGAACCCACGCTGCTGTTGGGGTATTGGGCGGTGGCTGGCAGGGGTGGCAATTGGGCAGAGACGAGCGGGTAGATCAAGTCCATGCGCACGCCCTGGTTCATGTAAGTGGTGTTGCAATACGTGTCGCTCCTGCCGGTGCCCCAATGGTGCAGGGCGATGACCTTGTTTGAGGAGTAAGAAATCACCGGCGAGCCAGAACTGCCGCCAGTGGTGTCGCAGTAATAGCCCGTGTCCGAATTAGCTACCTCGCCGGTGCGGATGGGGCTGTTGATGCGGCACACACTCCCGCTGCTCATGTCGTCCACGATGCCAAGCTGGCGATAGTAGCTCCACGTCTGCCCGATGTAGGCACCCTGCTGGGCGATGTAGATTTGCTCATCCTGGATGGGAGTGCGCGCATCCAGGTCGAAATAGCCGAAGGTGGACAGGGTATCGAAGGAATTGACGCTGTAGAGCGAGAAATCGTAATTGACGTTGGTTTCGAGGAGGGTGTTGCCGGTAACGACGGTGCGCACTGCGTCGGTGGTGCCGGCGCAGTTGGAACGGCGGTAGTTGAACCACATCTCCGAGTTGCTCACGTCTGATTGGCTCGCCACGCAGTGGTTGTTGGTGAACATGCGGTTGGCGGAGGAGACGCGCCAGGTGGTGCACCAACCGCTGCCATTGATCAGCATCCCCGCCACGGCGTTGGATTTGCTGTACGGGGTGGGGTGAGAGGTTTCGTAACACACGGCGTTCTGGCGGTTTTCTGCGGTGCAGGTGGACTCAGTGCGTCCGCTGCCGAGCAATTCTTCAATTTGAGCTTCGGGATAACCGGCGGCGTACTTGTCCACCAGCACGCCCAGCTGGCTGACCTGGCTGGCTTCGATGGCGATTTCGCTGCGGTGCAGGAGGGAGATGCGGGCGGTATCACCGAGGACGGAGATAGCCCAGAAACCGCTCGAGCCGTCGGTGGTAGAAAGCGAGCCGGGGTAGGTGAAGACGTCCCTGCCCTGCGGGTCTTGCACAACCAGGGTGTCGCCGGGCAGCAAGTCTGCCTTGGCGAAGTGCACCTTGATGTACCAGGCGTCTGGTTTGTGGATGGTTTGCTCCCAGGATGCCTCTTTCAGGTAGCTGATTTCGCGGTTGGTGGCGTAGATTTCGCCGACCTGGATGGGTTTGGCTGAGCCGTCCGATGCGGCTGTGGCTTGCATGGGCACATCTGTGGCGGTGGCGGGTGCTTCCATTGGCGCAGGAATTGTGGCTGTTTCCGTTGCCTGGGGAGGGCTTTCGGGTGGAGGAGTGGGGTCGTCTTCCAGTCGGGCAGCGTCGGTGCGCAAAGGCGTAATCAACCCTGCAATCATCACGAGAACCAAACCTGTTAATAAAAACCTTCTGCCCATTTGAAACTCCTTAATTGCAGTGAACCGTCAGGACGTGTGCACTACGAAAAAAGACACCCCGCAGCCGTCTGGTTCGGGGTGTTTCATGCTGCATATAAATTGATAGAACCGTGATGGTGCCAGTACAACAAAGCAAACACTGGAAACCAGCGAATTATATACATGATGCTGTCTGATAAGATTTTAACAAAAAAACACTTCCCTGACAAGCATTATCATAGAAATCCATCCGTGTATTGGTTATGGTAGGAAAAAATCATGCTTCAAGGAATCGGTGCTTCGTTTTTAATTGAGGTATTTGGATGCTCGTCCTCTATCTCTAAACGCACTTCACTAACCTCGTTAAAGCACTCCTGTACACCTCTCATACGCGGGCAATCGTGATAGAAGGCACAATCCTGGCAGTGCCCTTTTTGCTTAAACGATTTTTGAAGCGTAGGTTTTTTATCTCTATCCGGCATACGGTTCAATCTGTTTGTTGTCAATCTTTACCAAACCGAACTGAAGACCCTGCCCGAATTCGTTTGAATAGCCCAACATATTTCCTTCCATGCCGGGCTATTCTACCGGCGCCTTCGTATGCTTGACGAGCGCTCGCGCACCTCACAACTTAGGCTTTAAAATCTTCCAGGCATCATTCATAAAGGTTTCTATGATTTTGGCGTCTTCCAAAGTATAATCACTCTCTTTATTGCCAACTCCTACAACCAGGACAACCTTATCACCCTCAAAAATGGGCAGGTTCATGTGCTTTCGAACGTTGACGTGTCCTTCAGGATATCCTTTCTTGGTCGGTTTAACCAGACCTCTGTAGTCATTGGTGATGACCGGCTTGCGTTCGCGCACCGCATCTCCCCATAATCCCGTGTCCTCTAGCGGGTACACAATGGGTTTGTCTATCATCGTGCAATTAATCATCGCCGATTTCGACCAGCCGATCATAGTCAAGACGTCTTCGCTTGCATTCATGGTTGCAAAGTATGACAGTGTTGAACTCGTTAATCCACATAATTCGCGAGTAAGGGCATCTTTAAATTCCTCGAGCGGCTTCCCGGCAGATTGATTAATTCTCTGAAGGGCTTTTTCAATAATCTGATCCATACGAAACCTCCTAAATCAGACGAAAAATAATTCTACGACATTTCCTGAAATACTCCGCGTGCGAAGATGAGTCGTGTCGTTGCCCGGCGAGATGTAAATTTATTATATAGCAGATAAATCAATAATAATCTTCCCAAATATATCCCAAAATCCTGCCACCCCGCCTAAACGAGATCGGCAAGGCTGCCGAAAAAAGGCAGAAAGCGGATTCTAGCGCCTTCTGCCTCCGGTTGTATTCATTTTCGTCAAGTGCAGGTGCTCCCGGAATTGACTTGTTGTGGCATTCAGATCCAGCGCCGCACGCGCTGTTTGTATTCCAGATACGCCTCGCCGAAACGGGCAGCCAGTGCCGCTTCCTCACAAGGGATGTAGCAGAATTCACTGGCTGCGAAGAACACAGCCGCACCAACAAATGAAAGCGCCGTTCCCAGCAGCAATCCTAGCCCAATCAGCGAAAGCAGAAGCCCCAGGTAAATTGGGTTGCGCGTGTAACGAAAGGCTCCCTGTGTGAGCAGTGTGTCAGGCTGGCTGAACGGGTTGAAAGGGTTGCCGCTGCGGGCGAAGGCGCTCGAACTCGCCAGGGCAAGCCCCAGCCCAGGCGACAGGAACGCCACGCCGCATAGCGTAAAGGGAAAGCGCAGTATTGTCAGGGAAGGAAACCAGTGCGCCGACAAAACCATGAGCAACACGCACAAACAAAACAGGCTAGGGGGTAGGAAGTGTTTCTTCATTTCGTCTTCTCAGGCGCAGCGCCCAGGCGTACCATTTGCGGTGCTGGAAAACGTGTACGCACATGACGATAAACAAGATCGTCCCGCTCAGACGGTGAGTGCCGTCAAGGGCGCGGCTCCCTTCTTCTGCCAGCAGCGCTCCAATCCCGCTTATGGCGCACGGCACCCACAACGTCAAGAGCAGGGCGTTATTGATGCGGGTTGCCAGGGAAGGTGTGCGTTTTCCGTTTGGCGTTTTCGCGCCAAAAATCATGCGCTTGATGCGTTTGCGGTAAAGCACCAGGTGGATGATTGAGCCGATGACCATCAGCATGCCGATGATCGAATGAATTATCTCCCAGGCAATGGCAGCTTCGGCAGAGATGCTGCGGATCGGGTCGCCGATGAACAGGGACAACAGCATGAACAGGAACGAGAGTCCCAGGATGAGGTTCAACCAGTGATTGATTTTATTGCGATTCATTGAAATCTCCTTGGTGTGTTTGATTATTGGATGGCGGTGCGAGAACGATTTTCCGCTACTCTCTCAAGCAAGTTGTGGATGGGAATGGCTTCATTTTGGTTCAAGTCCACGACAATTTCTAAAAGAGGGATTGGACGCAAGGCGTCGAAAAGGATGTCCCTGCCCGTAGGCGAGCGGGTGGGGTCAATTTCCGCACGCGTTAGCACAACTTTGAAGCGCGCATGCGAGGCATAGCCGTCCTCCTGCCTGGCTTGTTCTGCGTTTTGTGGCGCGGCGGAAACGAAGTGGATGTATTTTGCGTTTGCGCTGTCTGCGAGGTTTCCTAACGCGCTTTGGATCTGCACGTTCTGGGCGGTTATGGCGGCAACCTGTTGCAGGCTGGCGCGGTCAACGTCTCCAACGGCAACGTAGGCGCTGTTGTGCGTGAAGTACACAGACAGGCTGTTCAACGCCTGCGCGCTGATCCAGTTCGTCGTACCCACGGCGGTGGCAGCCACCACCCCGTAAAGCCCCACAATGGCGCACAAGCGTTTTAATCCGCGCCGCGGCAGGCGTGGTAGATTCCTCAAACAGGGTATCGAAATGGGCAAGAACATGCCGGTGCGGTTTTTATAGTCCAGGTAAAGTTGCCCAAAGTCCAGCTTGCATTCGTGCTCCTCGATGCGGCTCAAGATGTAACAGGCGAACAACATGGCTATATAGGCAACCAGGACGACGTAACGGGGATAGAGCAGCAGCGCCCCAAAACCGCCCAGGGATAAAAAGGTGTATTGCGGATGGCGTATGTAGCGGTAAACGCCCCCGGTGAGGGCGGTTTTGTGCGCCTGTTTGTGCAGGAACGACCACACCGCCGTGATGCAGAAGAGCGTAAAAGCGCCAATCGCCAGCCCTGTGCCGACCCAGGCGCGCATATTCATTAAAACGGATGAGGTTTCTACGTGCGGCAGGAAGGAATCCCCCAGCCAGGCGGTAAGCGGGAGGCTATTCCCTATAGACCACGCCAGGGAATACAGGGTTTGAAAACTGGCAGCCAACGGAGCAGTGCTGCGCAGCCATTCAACCAGAATGAGCAGGAAGAACGCAAGGATTGTGGCGATACACCTTTGCGTACAGGTTGATAGCGGCAAGGGAAGGCGTGCGAACCAGCGCGCCGTCTTTGCAAGGGCACCTGGGGGCAGGCTTTGCGTGGGTTGCGATGGAAATGACATTTTAAAAGTCCTCCTTTTTCTTTATATTTTCACTTCAAAGGATAACGGGCTTCTTGAACGTGAGCTAGTGAAGCGACTCACCTGTCTGGCAGGCGCCGCTCACGAAAATATGTGCTTCGTGTCATGCTGGGACGTGAACGGACTCACCTTGGGAAAAGGGAGCGGTATGATAGAATAAGGGTATGAAACATTCTGTCGAACCTGGACTCTTGCCGGTTTTTCGCCTGTTTGCCGTTTTTCAACTCGTCTTCCTCGGTTTCAGCATTCTTTCATTCAGCACCTTTGAGGAGCCAAAACATCCGCTGAACGTGATGTGGGGCATGGCGTTGACGACGGCTTTGTTGGTAATTTATCTGAGCATCCCCAGCCTGGAGCGGGGATTGGGAAAGTTGTACCTGCCTCTGGCTATTCTGGTGGCTGTCTCGATTCCGATCGCGGGAGAAACGATCATCCTCTTGCAAGGCTCCGGCAGCGAACTGGGTTCCATCCGCGAAGAAACTGTTGCCCTGCTTTTACTGCCCTTGCTGGTTGTATCGTGGCAATATCCCTTTCCGGTCGTGGCGGTTTTTGTCGTAGCCACGGGCTTTCTGGATTTCAGCCTGGTGCGGGCGATTTTGGGACATAACCTGGGGCGCGGCTTTGATTCGTATCACCGCCTGATCGTCGGTCGCACGATCGCCTTCCTGGCGGCGGGTTACATCATCACCTGGTTGATGAGCGCGCAGCGCGCCCAGCGCCGTTCCCTGGCGCGCGCCAACGCAGACCTGGCGCATTACGCCGCCACGCTGGAACAATTGACGGTCAGCCGCGAGCGCAACCGCATGGCGCGTGAGTTGCACGACACCCTGGCGCACACCCTCAGTGGAATTGCCGTTCAGTTGGAAGCCGTGCGTTCCCTATGGGATAGCGAACCCGCCGAAGCGCGTGCCCTTTTAGACCAATCCCTGGGGTTTGCGCGGCGCGGGCTGGCGGAGACGCGTAACGCCTTGCGCTCTCTGCGGGCAACGCCATTGGAGGACATGGGCTTGGTGCTTGCCACGCGCGACCTCGCCGAGGGAACGTGCGAGCGCGCCGGGCTGGAGCTGGAATTTGCCTGCCCGGAACTGCCCGAATTGAGCGCCGACGTCGAGCATGGAATTTATCGCGTGGCGCAAGAGGCGCTGGAAAACGTCGTCCGCCACGCTGGCGCGAAAAAAATCAGCCTGTCTTTTGGCTATCAGGGGGGACAGATATCCCTGGAGATCAGCGATGACGGGCGCGGGTTTGACCCTTCTGCCGTCGCACAGGGTCAGTTTGGTTTGCGCGGCATGCAGGAACGCGCCGCGATGATGAACGCCGCCTTTCACGTGCAAAGTGAGAAGGGCAAAGGTACCAGGATCACGTTAATGGTTCCCGTGCAAATGGAAAAGGAGCGAGGATGATACGGGTGTTGATTTGTGATGACCAGGACGTCGTACGCGAGGGTTTGCGGGCGATTCTTAAAAACGCTGCGGGAATTGAAGTGGTCGGAGTAGCCGGAGATGGCGCCGAAGCGCTGGAAATGGCGGCGCAGACCCACCCGGATGTGATCTTGATGGACCTGAAAATGCCAGCGGTGAACGGCATCCACGCCACGCGCCAGATTCGTGATTTATACCCCGCCGTGCACGTGCTGGTTCTAACCACCTACGACGCCGACGAGTGGGTGTTCGATGCAATCCGCAGCGGCGCAGAGGGCTATTTGTTGAAAGACACCCCGCGCGAACAATTGATCAACGCCATCAAGGGCACAGCAGAAGGAAAGACGTACGTGGACCCGGCGGTGGCTGGAAAAATTTTCAGCCGTCTGAGCCGCCAGTCCGCGCTGCCAGACACTACTATTGCCAAAGACCTGAGCGAGCGCGAGCGCAGTGTGCTGCGTTTGCTGGCGCGCGGGCTGAACAACGCCGAAATCGCCGAGCAGCTTTTCCTTTCCGAAGGCACAGTGCGCAATTACGTTACGTCTATCCTCGCCAAACTAAACGTCTCTGACCGCACCCAGGCAGCCGTGATCGCCCTGCGACACGGTTTTCTGGACGATGCGGTGTAAAGGCAGGCTTGAAGGCAGGTTTTAGGGGATGCGATTTGCTTGACAAATCGTAGTTAATTTGCTACTATTAAGTCGTAGTCAATTAACTACGACTTGGAGGTACCAAGAGAATCATGCCCAACAGGATCCTGCGCAATCCCGCCCTGCTCATCTTAGGCGGCGCCGAAGCGATCAGCTTGATCGGCGACTGGATCACCATGATGGCGGTGTTAGCCATACTCATCTTTCGCGGCAACGGCGGCGCGCTGCAAAGCAGCGGCGTGTTCATCGCCGGATTACTGCCCGCTTTGCTCGTCAGCCCGGCAGCCGGCTGGCTGTGTGATCGCTTTGAGCGCAAGAAATTGATGATCGCCAGTCAATTGCTCTCAGCCCTGGTGGTCGGCGGGTTGGTCTTCACCAGCCGGGTGGAGTTGATCTACGCTTTGCTCGCCCTGGAAGCCGTGTGCCTGTCTGTTATGGCGCCAGCCCGCCAATCCAGCGTTGCAGATATTGTGGCGCACGAAGATTTGGCGCGCGCCAACGCTTTTCTCCAACAACTGACCGGCGTAGTTAAAATCGGCGCGCCGGTGTTCGCCGGTTTCCTGCTGGGTTTCCTCGACCCTCATACTGCCATCCTTCTCGACGTGGCGACCTTTGTGTTAGCCGCAGGGCTGCTCAGCCTCTTGCCGGGTTTGCCGCCGCATTCATCTCATCCCCCTCGCCAGGTCTCCTGCGCCGGAACTGCCCGCGTCCGTCGCTTGCCGGCTTTGTTAGGCGTTCTCAGGCAGGCGCCCCAATTGTACGTCTTGTTCCTGGCTATCTCGCTGACTGTCTTCGTCATCACCGGCTTCGACGTGCTCGCCCCGCTGTATTTTCGAGATTTACTGGGCGAAGGCGAGCAGTTCTACGGTTTTTCAATTGGGTTGGTGGGCGTCGGTACGCTCGCCGGTGCCCTGTTCCTGATGCTGCGCAAAAGGGCTGTCAATCCCTGGTACGATTTCATCGCCGGCGTCATTCTCTTGAGCTTCATCGCCATGTGCATGGCGTTGGCGGCGCGCCTGGCAGACCTGACGGCGGCGCGCCTGTTGGTGCTGGCTGGCTGCTTGATCGGTGGAATTGGCTGCGCTCTGGCGAACGTGCAGGCGAACACGTTGTTGCAAACGCTTTCCCCGGCGGCTTATCTGGGGCGCATCAGCGGAATGCAGCAGAGTATGATGGTTTTGGGGCAATTGCTGGGCGTGATCGCTACGCCTGTGCTGGTGCCGGCTTTCCTTTCTGTTGCTCCTTTCTTCTCGATCTCTGCGCTGGCTTTGATGGGTGTGGCTGCCTTTGTGGTGTTGCAAATGCGCCGGGCGCCGGTTGGTTTGCCTGAAACACGCCCGCCCACCCCGTGTTCAATTGAGGAGGGTATGGGATGAATCCGATAGAGCAGTCAAATTCGCTGGGATGGTCAAGCGGATGTTCGATCGCCATGGAGCTGGACGCAGCCCTGTACGTCGCCTGCGGCAGCCTGCCCGGCGGCGCTGCCGCTGCTTTTTCTGCCCTGGTTATGAATTTCCCTGGCGAATGGCGGGCGGAGTTTAATTCATTTTTCGGTGAACCCAAAACGCTGCAATCCACGCTAGAAGTTACGGCGGCTCTGGCGGGCGTGGTATTGGAGGAAGATTACAGCCGCGCCACCCTGGCGATGCGCGAATTGACTTTGGATGCAGCCCTGGTGCGCCTGGCGGCGCAGGCGCAAGCTTTCGGTCTGTCTGCCGACGTTTCTTTGCCGCCGCCGCAGCGCCTGGTGGAGCTGGCGCTGCGCATGGATGGGAGCATTTTGCACGATTTGGGTTTCTCGCTGGATAGCACTGCGGCTTGGGCGCAGCGCAAAAGGCAGGATTTGGAACGCGGGCTGCGTATTCTTTATGATGGAGATTTGAACGGGCGCTTTTGGCACTGGTTAGACCGGTTTTATTACCAGGTGTACAGCCCCTGGCGCATCTCGCGCCAGGGGCTGCTGGAAGACCAGGAAAAGCGGCTCGTTTCCGTGCTGGGCGCCAGGCAAAAAATCGCCGCCCTGCCGGATTTAACCTGGCTGCCGCAGAAAAATCCCTTGCTGCGCCACGCCGAATTGAACGACGCGCTGCTTTCCGGCAGGCTGGGCGTGTTCTTCTGGATCGAGCCGTTTGGGGTGGCTGATTCGTGGACTTTGCTGCCAGGGTTGGTGCTGGTTTCCTTTGCCGATGCAGGCGAAGCTTACGATAAATTCTACGACTTTGCGGCGCAGCTTGCCGGGCGCGTCCAGGCGTTGGCTGACCCCACCCGCCTGGTCATCCTGCGTCTCATCCGCAACCTCAGCATGACCAACACAGACATGGCGGCGTATCTGGGTCTGGCGCGCCCCACCGTCAGCGTGCACGCCAAGATGCTGCGCGACGCTGGTTTAATTCGCTCTCATCAAGACGGGCGGGGCGTGCGTCACGAGATTGTGGCAGAGGAAGTGCGCCGCCTGTTTGCCGACCTGGAACGTTTCCTGGATTTACCGCCAGAGTAAATCAGCCCGTTTTATTCCCGTTCGGGCATGCTCCGATTTGGCAGGTCGCCGGGGAAAACAAGGCAGATGGTTGCGCGCTTTCGCGAAAACCCTGGTATCATACAGCGTGATCTATAAAACAACGAGGAGAATGTATTTATGTTGAGCTTTGTAGAATACCAGCAGCGCGCCCACCAAACCGCTTCGTACCCCGCCGAACACTGGGAATACCCGGTCATCGGGCTGGCGGGGGAGGTGGGGGAGCTGTGCAACCAGGTGAAGAAAATCATCCGCGACGACGGCGGTTTGGGGGAGGGTTTGCAGGAAAACCGCCGCGCCAGGATTGAGGACGAGATGGGAGACGTGTTGTGGTACCTGGCAGAGATTTGCTGCGGTTTTGGTTTGGATTTGGAACGCATCGCCGCCGCCAACCTGGATAAATTAGCCGCCCGCGCCCAGGCAGGCAGCATTCACGGCGACGCGCGCGGGCAGGGCAAGTGAGGGAACTGGAAATGGGGCTGGGGATGAGAAATGAGCCTAAACGAGCAATGCGGGTACACAGGCGTGCCGTTTTATGACGAGAAAAAAATCAATGGTTTGAAGGTGAGAGGGGTTCCGAAAAGTGGAGGGAGCGCAAAAGGCGTAAGTTTGAGAAATTCCGTGGGTTGTGAGGAAGAATAAGATGTAGGAGTGTGCTATATACTTTCCCTGTATAGATATCAGTCATTATATGATATATCTAATTTAGACATTGGAGAAGATGAAATGGGAGTAATTTTATTTTTTCCTTGTTCACTGTTGAGAATATCAATGTCATCTTGTAAACTCTTGGCATTATATTTTTCATTTTTGCAAGTGTTAATAGCATTAGATAGAGAAAAAGCAAAAAAAATAGCGAATATTAATCCAATGATTAAATACATTTCCCATGGTAGGTTATAATACCAATTAATTAACGCAGAAATTAGAAGAGGAAGAAGGATGCCAGCAAGGCATGATGATATTTCTGTCCATGGGAAATTTTGGTTGATTACTTTCTTTGCATCTTTTTCGAGGCGATCCCAAAGATTACGTGGGA
>CAZGDA010000089.1:0-10707 GCA_964524425.1 uncultured Anaerolineaceae bacterium
TTGTTTTGGACGCTGCACATTCTGGCGGTGGGGTTTTTTACGCGGCGGGTCAACACGCTGCGCTTGGCTTTTGTGCAGTATCTCGTGATTGGCGTTTTGAGCACCAGTTTGGGGTTGGTGTTTGAAGCGCACACGCTGGCTGGGTTGCCGGCGGCTACGTTCTCGATTTTATACGTGGGCATTTTCTCGGTGGGTGTAGCCTACACGTTGCAGGTGCAGGCGCAAAAGCAGGCACCGGAAGCGGACGCAGCCATCATTATGAGCATGGAAGCGGTGTTTGCGGCTTTCTTTGGCTGGATTTGGCTGGGAGAATTGCTCAACGGACGGCAATTGCTGGGGTGTGCCTTGATGTTGGGTGGGATGTTGCTGGCGCAGGCGCCCAGTTTCCTGAAAAAAAGGGACAATTCCTTGACGTATTCCTGACGCTGGAATAGTATACAGACAACAGGTAATCTTTGAAACGAGAAAGAGGACATGCTCAGGCATAATCCGCAGCCCATGCGTCCCATGTATTCCCGCAACGTATCGCCAGGGTTGCCGCGCTGGGTGATCGGCGCAGCGATGGCGTTGATTTTGCTGTGTGCGGGCGCGGCGGCAATTGGCTTGCTGGCGGGGGGATGGGCGTTTCTGCAACCGCTTTTACAACAGAAATATACGTTTTACCGCGTCTACAAAGACGGAAAGTGGGGATACATCAACCAGAAAGGCGATCTGGCAATTGCCTTGCAGTTTGATGAGGCGCAGGATTTTCAGGAAGGGCTGGCAGCCGTCAAGGTGCGCGACCGATGGGGATACATCAACGCCCTGGAAAAATTTGTGCGCAACCCGGATTTGCGCGATGCGGGTGCTTTTTCTGAAGGGTTGGCGGCTGTACGGTTAGATAACAAGTGGGGGTATATTGGGAAGGACGGGAAAATTGCCATCAGCCCGCGTTACGATTGCGCTTCTGCGTTCTCAGAGGGGTTTGCCGCGGTGCGCAAAGGCAATAAGTGGGGGTATGTGGATAGCAAGGGGAAGATGGTGATTGATCCGCAATTTGACCTGGCGGCGCCATTTTCCGAGGGACTGGCTTACGTGGTTTACGTGGACAAGCTGGGGTACGTGGAGAAAAGCGGTAAAATTGTCATCAATCCGCGCTTTGATTACCCCGTGGCAGGGGATGCACGCCGGTCTTGTCCAGCCAGGCTGGATGAGCGGTTTGGGTTCGCCAACGGTCTGGCGCTGGTGATGCTGGACGGTAAATTTGGCTACGTGGACAGAACGGGCGAAGTGGTGATTGACCTGCGGTACGATAACGCGTGGAAATTTAAGGAGGGTTTGGCGGCTGCACAGGACAGTCAGACGAAAAAATGGGGGTTTATTGATAAAACCGGCGGATGGGCTATTCCGCCGTTGCCAGAGGATGCGCGCAATTTTTCAGAAGGACTGGCAGCAGTTAAGGTCGAGGGGAAGTGGGGCTTTATAGATAAAGACGCCAAGATGGTGGTAGAGGCGAATTTTGACAGCGTGGGTGATTTTAAGCTAGGACGGGCAAGGATGCAAAGAGGAGACGAATACGGGTACGTTGACCAGACAGGGGAAGTGGTGTTTGCCGCGCAAATCATGCAGGTGGCGGCGGTCGAATCTACGCTCGCGCCCAGCGCAACGCCAGTGCCAGTGCCAGAATCTCCCACCCCAGAGGTGGCACAACCGCCAACGCCGGGGGGAGAAGCAACCATCCCGACGCCACAGGATATGCCCGAACCGCCAGCGCTGGACTCGCTCGAACCGCCGCCGGACGACATTGTGGAAGAGCCGTCCGGGCTTGTCAGCCCCAGCGCAAGTGTTTCTGCGTCAGTCAGTCCAACGGCAGGCACACCGGGGACGCCAGCGGGCACCGTCAGCGTTACGCCGGCAACGACCGATACGGCTAACACGCCTGCGATTGGCTTTGAGGTGCTCACACAGCCGGCGAATCCTATAAGTAGAGGAAGCCAGGCGACGGTGAGCATTAAAACTGTACCGGCGGCTGCGTGTGATATTGTCTACATGCCGCCGAATGGCATGGTGTCTAACGTGCCGGGTTTGGAAAGCAAGCAAGCCGCATCTGACGGCACGTGTACCTGGACGTGGGAGATCGCTGCCGATACGGCAACGGGTACAGCCACGCTGACGATTGTTTCCAACGGCGACATGAAGGACATCACGTTTATCATTCAGTAAGGCGCACGGCGTGGTAGGCGCTGTGCTTGAACGGAGTGCAAGTTCAGTCGCCGATGCCCTCGCGCATGTCCTCGATTTTTTCTACCAGCGGGGTGAGCAGCTTGCGAATTTTGGCAAGTTCTAACCCTTCCACCTTGAACATCGCCAGACGGTTACTGGGCGATTCGCCGGTGAGTGTGCCAAAAGCGATAAAACCGCCCCCGGCGCTGGAGATCACGTTGGCGATGGCTGCCAGCGTGCCGTGTTTGTTAGGCAACAAGGCAGTTACCCGTACGCCCGGGGCGTGCGCCCCCATCATTTCGCTGAATACCTTGAACAGGTCTGTTTCGGTGATGATGCCGACCACATCTTCCCCGCGCATTACGGGCAGGCTGCCGATTTTCTTTTCCGCCATGATGTGGGCGGCTTTCTCAATGGTGTCGTATTCTGTTACGGTCTTGACGTCCGTTTTCATTATGTCTTTGACTCTGATCTTGCTCATCAGGTAATTCAATTCCCAGATGCTCAAGGAAGTGGCGCTGGAAGGTGCAGCGTTCATCAAATCTAGATCGGAGATGATGCCGACCAGTTTACCATCTTTGATGACGGGCAACCTGCGAATGTGTTCTTGCTTCATCAGGTTTAACGCGTCCACAATAGGCATTTCGGTGGACACGGTAATGATTGGGTGAGTCATGCGCATGCCAACTAACATAGGTCCTCCTGGAAGTAAAAATCAACAAAAACGTGAAAAGAATTGTGTAAAATGATGCTATGAGTTAAAATATTAATACAATTATACACTAGGAGAGAAGATATGCCTACCGCACTTTTTTCAGTTTATGACAAGACGGGCTTGGTTGAATTTGCACGTGGATTGCAGGCTTTGAACTGGCGCTTCTTAGCAAGCGGGGGAACGGCTAAAGCATTGCGGGACGCCGGACTGGAGGTGGTTGATATCGCCGAGTATACTGGCTCTCCTGAGGTTTTACAGGGGCGAGTGAAGACGTTACATCCGGCGGTACATGGCGGTATTCTGGCGCGCAACACTTCCTCCGATGCGGCAGACCTGGCGCGCATCCACGCCCAGCCCATAGACATGGTAGTGGTTAATTTGTATCCTTTTCAGGAAACGATCAACCGCGCCGGAGTATCGCTGGCTGAGGCGATTGAAAAGATTGACATTGGCGGAGTGGCTTTGCTGCGCGCCGCGGCAAAAAACTTTGAACGTGTGACTGCCTTGTCCAGCCCGCAGGATTACGGTTGTGTTATGGATGAGTTGCGCAGCAGAGGGCTGGTTGCGGCGGAAACGCGCAGTGGGTTGGCGCAAAAGGCGTTTGCTCACACGGCAGATTACGATACTGCCATTGCAAAATATTTAAATAACGGGCGTACTGCGCAATCTGCCGCGCCGCAAGAGACGCAGCAGGCGCCGGAAAACGCAACCGCGCAGGAGGACGAAAACGAGATGGCATCTCCCCTAACGATCACGTTGTACCCTATCCAAACCCTGCGTTATGGAGAAAACCCGCACCAGTCTGCGACGTTGTACGGGTTTCGCCCGGGGATGGGAGCTTTGGGCGGGCAGCTTTTGCACGGTAAAGCTCTCTCCTATAACAACCTACTGGATCTAGACGCAGCCTGGCGGGCGGCAGTGGCGTTTGAACAAAACACGGTGGTGATTGTAAAACATCTTTCCCCATGCGGGATCGCATCGGCGAGCACGTTGGAAGAAGCTTTTCAACTGGCATTAGCCAGCGATCCGGTGTCTGCGTTTGGTGGCGTGATTGCTGTCAATCGTCCATTCGATCACGCGACTGCCAAGGCGCTGGGTAAGCTGTTTGTGGAGTGTATTATCGCGCCGGGGTTCACGCCAAAGGCACTGCAGATATTGACGGAGAAGAAAAACCTGCGTTTGTTGTCCATGCCAGATACCAAGGCAAGCCTGGACCCGCTGGTGGAAATGCGCTCGGTGAACCAGGGTGTGCTGGTGCAGGACGTTGATATGGGAGACCCGGCGGCTGGCGCAAAAGGTGAGCAGGCTGCGGAGTGGAAAGTGGTTACCCAACGCCAACCCACCGACGAGGAGTGGCGAGCGCTGCGCTTTGCCTGGAAAGCAGTGCAGCACGCCAAATCCAACGCGATCGTGTTTGCACGCTCGACAGAGAATGGGGAAGCGACGGTTGGAATCGGCAGCGGGCAGCCAAACCGCGTGGATTGTGTGCGGATTGCGATAACGCGCGCCGGAGATCGGGCGAGTAAAGCGGTGATGGCTTCAGACGCTTACTTTCCCTTCCCCGATTCTGTGCAAGAAGCAGCCCAGGCGGGTATACGCGCGGTGATCGAGCCGGGCGGTTCGGTGCGCGACCAGGAATCGATTGACGCAGCCAACGCGAACAATATGGCGATGGTTTTTACAGGGGTGAGGCACTTCAGACATTAAAATGACCCCGGGGTTGCATTAACAAAAAATACCTGCCAGAGAGGAGGAGTTACCCTCATGTTGCCAGACAAGATCGGTCGTTACGAGATCAAGGGTGAACTGGGTAAGGGCAGCATGGCAACCGTGTATTGCGCGCACGATCCGTATTTCGAGCGCGACGTTGCGTTGAAATTGATGGCGAAGGATACCATTCGCGATACCAATTTCCGCGCCCGTTTCGCGCGCGAGGCGAAGATCACCGCTGCGCTGGAACACCCCGCGATTGTTCCGGTGTATGATTTTGGGGATTACAATTTACAGTCCTACTTAGTCATGCGCTACATGACGGGCGGGTCGCTGGCGATGCGTTTGAAAAACGGTGCTTTCACGCTGGAAAGCACCTGCGCAGTCATCAATCGCCTGGCGTCTGCCCTGGACGAGGCACACTCCAAAAGCGTCATTCACCGCGATTTGAAGCCTTCCAACGTCTTGCTAGACCAACGCGGCGATGTTTACCTGACCGATTTTGGGATTGCAAAATTACTCGTCAGCGGAGATACGCCGTTGACGAAGAATGGAGTGGTGGGCACGCCGGCTTACATGAGTCCCGAACAGGCAAAAGGGCAGGAGCCGATAGACCGCCACAGTGACATTTACTCCCTGGGGTTGATCCTGTTTGAATTACTGATTGGCAAACGCCCGTATGAGGCGGGAGATAACCCGATGCAATACGCGCTCATGCACGTGGTGGCGCCGGTGCCCAGGATTCTGGAATTTGACCCCAGCCTGCCGCTTGGGCTGGACTTAATCATAACCCGCGCCCTGGCAAAGGACCCAGGTGAGCGATACGATTCCGCCGGTGAGCTGGCGCGCGAATTACAGCGGATAATTCAACCTCCTTCCGATGAGGAAGTACCCATCTCAGACGATACGCCCACAGACAAGGTGCGCATCGAGAATAGCCCAACCGAACAGGTTCGCCTGCCCGAACCCAGCCGGGCGGTGTTATCTCATCAAGACGGGACACAAATCGTGCTCACACCACCACAGTTCCGGGTTGGCAGGAAGCCGAGTATGGACCTGGACCTGACGGATTGGGATGCGGGGAAATACGTTTCGCGGTATCACGCTACGCTGGTGTTCCGCGACGAGGAATGGTATGTGAGCCACCAAGCCGGGGCGCGCAACCCGACCAGGGTGAACGGGCAGGCGTTGGCTGCCGGGGTGGAGCAAAGCTTGAAAAGTGGGGATGAAGTGCAGTTCGCGAACGTAAGTTTCCGGTTCCAAAAGGATTGAGCTTGGAGCAGGTTTTATTCGGAATGGGTTGGCGGCAGTTCTGAGAGTGTGGAGAGGGCGAGATAAATCTCGCGGCACACTGGCTGTGCGCGGGGAGAAGGCGGCGGCAGTTCAGCGCCCGGCTGGTTTACCGCTGCGCCCTGAAAGGCGGTTCCACAAAGAGGTATTCTCGGCTTCTTCCAGGCGGTGAGTCAGACGATCCTGGTCTTCTTTGGCGCGAAATAGGGCGGCTTTGATCTGTTTTAATTCCAGCAGGATGGACGTGATCTGGTCTTGCTGGTGCTGCAAGGCGTCTTCCATTTGCTTTACTGTTTCCAGGGCGTTGTGGGCGTCCGCCTGCACGTCGTCAAGGGTTACGCTGCTGCCGGGCAGTTCGGTCAGGGTCTGCGCGGTGAGGGAAGATAAATCCAGGTTTTCCAATTGCAGGTCTATTTCGTGAGCGCGTAAGCCGTCGGAAAAGAGGTCTTTTATGCGCTGAAGGATGATAACGTCCTGCTGAGAGAAATGCCGACCGCGCTGTTTCCGTGCGCCCTCGCTCAACCACCTGCGGAATTGGGTAACGTATTTGCGCAGGGTGGATGGGGCGAGGCGCGTAATCTCGCTGGCTTGGGAAGGGGTGAAAAATTCCACCGCTGTGCTAGCAGCAGGCGCGAGGGGAGAAGAATTGCTCTCTGTATCCATCAATAGTAGCGGATGGTGTGCAGGAGGACGAGGTTGGGGGAACGAAAAGCGTTGACCGGAAAGCCGCAGATCAACACGACTTGCTGCCCGGGGCGGATGATGGCTTCGGCTACCATGGCAGCCTCAACGTGTTCGAGCATCTTTTCCACCGTGTCGGCTTTGGGGACGAGGTAAGGGATGACACCCCAGAACATGGCGAGGCGGTTGTAGGTACACTCGTTGGGTGTAAACGCCAGGATGGGAGTCTTTGGGCGTTCCTTGGACATGAGCAGGGCGGTGCGTCCGTTGTTGGTGAATACGGCAATGGCGGAGACTTGCCGGTCAAACGCCACTTCACGCGCGGCACGGGTTACGTAAACGGCGTCGTCGTGAATTTCGTCTCCTGAGGTGCCGTGCCAATGCCCCCAGCGTTCCAGGTTTGGTTCTGCCTCGCAAATGATCGAATTCATCATCTCGACGGCTTTTACGGGGTAGGAACCGCTGGCGGTCTCGGCGGAGAGCATGACCGCGTCGGTGCCATCAAAGATGGCGTTGGCGACGTCGGATGCTTCGGCGCGGGTGGGACGCGGGTTCTGGATCATCGATTCGAGCATCTGCGTGGCAGTAATGACCATTTTTGCGTGGCGGTTGGCGCAAGAAATGATTTGTTTCTGGGCGGTTGGGACTGCTTCTGGCGACATCTCCACCGCCAGATCACCGCGCGCCACCATCACACCGTCGGCAGCGGCGATGATTGCTTCTAAATTTTGCAACGATTCAGGGCGCTCCAGTTTGGCGATGATGGGCGTTTGAGCAAATTCAGAGCCGAGGGCAGCCGCGGCTTTGCGTACACGTTCCACGTCCTTTGCGGAACGGATGAAAGACATGGCGATGACGTCAATGCCATTCTGCAAGCCAAACTTCAAGTCGGCTTCGTCTTTCTCGGTAAAGCATGGGATGTCCAGTTGCGCGCCAGGCAGGTTGACGCCTTTGTGCGGGGTGAGTGTGCCGCCCAGTACGACCCGGGTTTCCACGTCTTCCTCGCTGACACGGGTAACTTGCAGTTCCATTTGTCCGTCGGAAAGCAGGATACGTCCGCCAGGCTGTACGACGCGCGGCAAACCAGGGTAATCTACGGAGACAAGAGCAGCGTCGCCGGGCACGCAGCGCGTTGTCAGGGTTATTTTATTGCCTTCTTCGAGAAGGATTTTACCGTCTTGAATGTTGCCGATGCGGATTTTTGGACCCTGCAGGTCTTGCAGGATGGTGATTGGCTGACCCAGACGGTGAGAAATGCGGCGAATGCGTTCGATGCGGCTGGCGTGTTGTTCGTGTGTGCCGTGAGAGAAATTCAAACGCGCTACGTTCATGCCACATTCGATGAGTTTTTGAATGGTGGTTTCATCTTCACTGGAAGGACCAATGGTGGCGACAATTTTAGCGCGGCGATCGGCGTCTTTCTTGATCATAGATAGTTCAACTCCTTTGCCTCACGTTCCAGATCGGAGCGAAAATCCGGGTGGGCGACGTTGATGAGGGCGCGCGTGCGCTGGCGCACGGTTTTCCCGTACAGGTCGGCAATTCCATATTCAGTGATGACGTAATGAACGTGATTACGCGTGGTAACGACGCCGGCGCCGCGCTTTAACATGGCAACGATGCGGCTGATGAGTTGCGTGCCTCCTTCGGGAGTGCGGATTTCGGCGGAACTGGGCAAGGCAATAATCGGTACGCCGCCTTTGGAACGGGATGCACCGTAAATGAAATCTAACTGACCGCCGACACCGCTATACAATTTGGGACCGATGCTGTCGGCGCATATCTGACCGGTCAAGTCCACTTCGATGGCGGAGTTAATCGCCACCATTCGCTCGTTTTTAGCAACAGTAAAGGGATCGTTGATGTATTCTGTTGGATGTAACTCGATGAGGGGATTGTCGTCTACCCAATCGTAGAGTTGTTTGTTGCCGATAATGAATCCGGCGGTGATTTTCCCTGGGTGAAGCGTCTTTCTGGAGTTGGTCAAGACGCCGGCATCCACCAAGCCGATGACGCCGTTGGAGAAAAGTTCGGAGTGGACTCCCAGGTCTTTTTTTGCGTAGAGGTGCTTGAGCACGCCGTCGGGAATTTCACCAATGCCCATTTGCATGGTGGCGCCATCGGGAATGAGTTCGGCGATGTAGCTGGCGATTTTCTCAACGGTTTCCCCTCCGCCCTGGGCAAAAGCGGTTTCGTTGAGATTGTAATTGGTGGGAACGATGTAATCCAGCTTGCTGACGTGAATGAAAGAATCGCCGAGAGTACGCGGCATTTGTTCGTTCACTTCGGCAATAATAACGTCGGCAGATTCGGCAGGGCTTTTGGTCAAGCCGGTTTCAATGCCAAAGCTGCAAAAGCCGTGTTCATCGGGCGGGGAGAGGTGAACGAGAGCGACATCAATGGGCAGAATGCGGTTTTTAAACAACAGAGGGAATTCCGAGAGCAAGACGGGGGTGAAATCGGCGCGCCCTTCCTGAACGCCTTTACGCGCTGCGTGACCGATGAAAAGGGAGTTGATGCGCAGGTGCCCTTCACACTCTGGTGCAAGACAATCGGGAATGGCGCCTATGGTCAGCGCCTGACAAATTTCCACGTTTTCGACTTCGGGGGCGCGCTGTACCAAAGCTGCCAGTGTTTTTTGCGGCACGGAGCAATTGCCGGTCAGAAACACGCGTTGATTGGATTGAATGGCTTTAACCGCTTCCTCTGCTGAAACAACTTTGCTCTTGTATTGTTCTACCCAAGAAGAATGAACGACTCTCATGACAAAGCCCTCCTGCTTTCAAATGCGGCTTGTAAGACAGGGTGAGTTATTTCACCGTGGTGAATATAGACCCCCCGTTCAAGAGATTTATCGAGGGTAATGGCTTCATCCACGCCGTGAGCGGCGATGAGTAGAATGTAGGACCAGTAGGCGTTGTTCATGCTGTGCGTGGCGGTACGTCCCAGCACGCTGGTCATATTGGGGACGCAGTAGTGGATGATGCCTTCCTCAACGAAGGTGGGGTTGGAATGGGTGGTCGGGCGGCTGGTTTCGATGCAGCCTCCCTGGTCAATGGAGATGTCCATCAATATTGAACGCGGGCGCATGGAGCGCACCTTCTCGCGCGAGACGAGGATGGGAGAACGCGCCCCGGGCACGAGTACAGCGCCAACCAAAACGTCGGCAAACTTGCAAACCTTGGCGATGTTGAAATCGTGCGAGACCATGGTGATCAAACGCCCTTGCAGGCTTTCATCCAGCGCCTGAAGGCGGCGCATGTCCTGGTCGAGCACGTAGACAGTAGCGCCCATGCCGAGGAAAGTGCGCGCCGCGGCGGAACCGACCGTACCTGCTCCGAGGATGACAACTTCGGCAGGAGGGACGCCGGGCACTCCGCCCAGGAGGATGCCCTTGCCGCCGTAGTTGTTTTGCGCCAGACGGGCAGCCACCTGCGGCACGAGACGTCCGGCAACTTCGCTGGCGGCGTGCAAGACCGGTAGATAGCCTTCGTCGTCCTGAATTACTTCGTAACCGATGGCGGTAACCTGCCTGTCCATCAACGTGTGCATCACTTCGGGATTGGCGGCTGCCAGACTGAGGAAACCCATCAGGGTTTGCCCAGGACGCATCCAGGCGTATTCTTCTATTGCGGGAGGGGAAATACTGAGGATTACGTCGGCTCTGCCGTACACTTCTTCAGCGCTGTAAGCAATTCGCCCGCCGGTTAACTGGTAGGCGTAATCTGTGTAACCACTACCGATTCCGGCGTCGTGCTCGATGTAAATTGTATGTCCAGCCTGGGTTAGATAATTAACACCGGCGGGGATCAACCCGACACGGTATTCTGAATCCCGCCGCCCGCGGGGAATGCCAAAGATCATAGATCACCTCGCTTTTCCAATTTGCAGCATGTATATTTATTTTATCAGGAATTTTGTATTTAATTAACACACGTTTGGGAAATTGCCAGGCTTTTCACAAGTTGGATGTGCGTGATGAGGAATAATTTATTTTGGACTGTCATTTTGAATCCAGGGGAAGATGGAAACATATTAAGTTATTTACGCAAAATTTACGTAAAATTTACGCAAAGAAATTAAAGTGATACCTAAACGAGACGATAATA
>CAZGDA010000090.1:0-10366 GCA_964524425.1 uncultured Anaerolineaceae bacterium
CGTGGGCTGGGGAGTAGGTTGGGCTTTTTTTCTGCCCAAACACCCGCTTAGCAGAACAGAAATTGCGATTACACAAACCAGCAAAAAGCGTATTTTCTTCATCTTTGCAGCGTCCTTGTTTGAGATAGCTTAATTAGTATAAGAAAGCCATGCCTAAGTGTAGCATAGGGGCAGGAAACTTGTCAATGTGCGCCCGATGTTCTACGCGGTTGAACGCGCCTGAAATTCCTGAAATTCACCGCTGGCGTTTTCCCAATCTAGCTCCACTTCGCTGACGTTGGCAAGCCGCGGACCCTTGTGCAGCGCTTTAATAAATAATTGTAAGACTGCTTTCTCACCCTCTGCTGTAACCTCCACACTGCCATCCCAGCGATTACGCACCCAGCCGGTGAGATTCATCTGTTGGGCGGTATCCAGTACGAAATAACGGAAGCCCACTCCCTGTACCCTGCCCCGAACCATCGCGTGTAAACGAGCCATTTCTTCCATAGGTTCACCTGCTACTGAATCGAATTGCTTATGCCATAATCTTACCATAAGCAAACCATCTCGCAAAGAAAAGTTTGTTTTAATGCCAGGTTTTCAGAAACTTGAGGTTTTGAAATCCCTAATAAAAGATGCTATAATAACAACGTGCTGGAAAAAGCACGCTGATAAGGAAGATTTATTTGATCTTCTCATACATATTCAAGGAGGAAATATCCAAATGAAAACATCAATTCGTTTGATGACGTTGCTTGTGCTGGTTGCCATGCTGGCTGCTTGTGCAACACCGGCTGCGCCAGCTGAGCCGCAAGCCGCCAAACAAGTCCCCCCCGCCGAAGCGGTGCAGCCAACCGAACCGCCTTTGCCCCCTGAACCGCCGGCTGCCAATCAGGAACCCCCTGCGGAAGTACAAGTCACCCAGGTGGTAGAAGAAGCGCCAGCCGAGCGCCCCTTTGTCATCGTCGCTTCCGATGCCCCCAGTTCCGCCGACCCGGGTGAAAACTGGGCGTTTGGTGGTGCAGCCTACCTGCCTAACGTCTACGAGACGCTCTTCCGCTTTGTCGGTGAATCCAATCCCAAGATGGAACCTCTCCTGGCGGCGGAAATTCCCACCCAGGAAAACGGCGGCATCTCTCAAGACGGGTTGGTTTACACCATCAAGCTCAAACAAAACGCCAAATTCCACGACGGCTCTCCTGTGAACGCCGAAGCGGTCATCTACACGTTCGAGCGCATGCAGACGCTTAAACTGGGCGTGGATGGCATTAGCGCCAACTCGATTGCCAAAATGGAAAAAGCGGACGATTTCACCGTCAAGTTCACCCTCACTAAGCCCTTTTCCGATTTCTTGAACGCCCTCAGCAGTGTGTGGGGTGCGTACATCGTCAACCCCGTCGTGGCGAAAGCCAACGAAGGCAAGCGCGAGGACGGCTCCAACGATTGGGGCAACGCCTGGCTGAAAGAACACGACGCCGGTTCTGGTCCTTACGTGATGGCTAGTTTTGACACTGCCAACAACACCATTACCCTGGAACGCTTCAAGGAGTATTGGGGCGGCTGGCAGAATCCCAAGCCGGTGGAAAAAGCCATCATTCGCTGGTTGGCAGAACCGACCGGAGCGCGCCCGCTGATTGAGAAAGGCGACGCGGACGTGGTGATCAACCCGCCTGCCACCGATTTTGCCGCCCTGGAGAAGACCAGCGGTCTGGTTGCCAAACGCTACCCCAGCATTATGCAATTTTACATTGCCCTGAACGGCGCAGCCAAACCGCTCGATGACGTCAAAGTGCGTCAGGCGTTGGCGCACTCGTTCAACACGGAAAAAGTCATCTCCGATATCTTCCTGGGGAATTTGGTGAAGATGGAAGCCGCGGTTGGACCGGGTTACCCGGACGTGTACCCTGCCAAGACGCAGTACCCCTACGACCTGGAAAAAGCCAAAGCGTTGTTAGCAGAAGCCGGACTGGGAGATGGCTTTGAATTTTCTGTAAATTCCATTGGCGCAGTACCCAACGAGACGGACGTCTTGGAATTTTGGCAGGCAGACCTGGCGCAGATTGGCGTAGACATGAAAATCCAACAGGTGGATTACGCCACGTTTGACCAGGCTTGGTTCAAATGTAACGCCGCCACCGCGCCAAACATCGGTCAGGCTTCGGCTTTAGGAGTCGGCGGAGATTACCCCAGCGCCTGGGAAGTCATTGCCCAGGTGTATCCGAACCCGCGCTTGAGCGGCGATCCATGCAGCGTCGTGTATCTGGATAGCAAAGCGCTGAACGACACCTTTGCCCAGATCACCGCCTCAACCGACCCGCAGGAACGCAAAACGCTCTTCCAAAGCCTGTACGATACCATTGCCGACGAAGCCGGCGCCATCTGGATTGGTCAAGGCATGGACCTGGTAGTGCTGCGCGACACGGTACAGGGTTACCAATACGAGTTCTCACGCGGCGGAAACTACGTCCCGCTGGCAAATATTTCTATTCAGTAAACACCGCCCTGCAAGGGGTTTTGGGGATCTCGGCATAATCTGTCGAGATCCCCGTGATTTTATATGCGCGCTTCTTTTATCATTCGCCGCCTGCTGAGTATGCTGCTGGTGTGGTTTGGGGTAACCCTCCTGACCTTCTTCATCGCCAACGTGGTGCCGCGCGACCCGGTGGCGTTGCGCCTGGGTCCCAAAGCCAGCCAACAGGCGATTGCAGAATGGCGGCGTGTATATGGTTTAGACCAGCCTTTACACGTCCAATACGTGCGTTTTCTCTCCAAGATAATGGAGGGCGACCTGGGCAACTCGGTTTGGTCTGGGCGTCCCATTCGCCAAGACCTGGCGGATTATCTCCCCGCCACACTGGAATTATCCCTGGCTACTTTATTTTTGACGATTATGTGCGGCATCCCGCTGGGAATATGGGCGGCTTCGAAACCAGGCAGCCTGATAGACCGCCTGGTGGAAATGCTCGCCAACATGGGACTGGCGCTGCCTTTGTTTTGGGTGGGGTTAGTGATGCAATTGTGGTTTTACCGGCAATGGAATATCTTGCCGTTTGACAGCCGCATAGATATTGTGCTCGGCGCGCCGCAGCGCATCAGCGGATTTTACGTTCTGGATAGTCTTTTACTGCAAGATTGGCAGCGTTTGTTCGGCAGCCTCAGACATCTCGTTTTACCGGCGTTGACACTCTGTTTGCCCTCGGCGGGGGCGGTGGCGCGCATGACGCGCGCCAGTGTGCTGGAAACCATCGAGCAAGATTACATTCGCGCCGCGCGTGCCAAGGGCGTGCCGGAGTGGTTGTTGATGTGGCGGCACGTCCTGCGCAACGCCTTGCTGCCCGTAGTTACTGTGCTGGGTAACATCTTCAACGCCCTGTTGGCGGGCGTTTTTGTCGTCGAGGCGATTTTCAACTGGAACGGCTTGGGCTGGTACGCGTCGCGCGTCATCCTGGCATCCGATTACGGCGCCATTGTCAGCATCACCCTGGTGATTGCCGTCTTGTGCACCACAGTGAATCTGCTCGTGGATATCCTCTATCAACTATTGGACCCAAGGATAGAACTGGCATGAAGCACTCGATTTCTCTAAACCTGGAGATATACTTTTCGCTGACGTTGGCGTTGCTGGTAATTATCCTTGCCCTGGGTGGCAGCCGTTTTGCGCCGCAAAACCCGTTGGCGGTGAACACTTCCGTGCGCTTTCAAGCGCCAGGTGCAGCACACTGGATGGGAACGGATAACCTTGGCAGGGACATGGCAAGCCGTGTGATCGCCGGCACGCAGTTGGCAGTGCAATCCTGCTTCGTCATTTTGGTTTCGGCGGTGCTTGTGGGTGTGGTGGTCGGCTTGGTTGCCGGGTATTACGGTGGCTGGGTGGACGAGGTCTTTATGCGCATCAGCGACGTGTTTATCGCTTTCCCGGGTTTGGTTCTGGCGTTGGCGATTGCTGCTGCCTTGGGACCTAACCTGACCAACGCTATGATTGCCATTTCAGCGGTCTGGTGGCCACCCTACGCGCGCCTGGTGCGCGGGCAGGTGCTGCTCATCAAAGAGCAGGATTTCATTGACGCAACGCGCGCCCTGGGTGGAGGGGCGTTGCGCATCATGTTTTTGCACATCTTACCCAATCTATTCGTGCCGCTGCTCGTTCAAATTACCTCCGACGTGGGTCCTGCCCTGGTAACGACTTCCAGCCTTAGTTTTATCGGCATGGGCGCTCAGCCGCCCACACCGGAGTGGGGCGCGATGGTGAGCCTGGGACGCAAATATATTCTGGATTATTGGTGGCTGTCCACTTTCCCCGGCGCGGCGATTTTCGTTACCGTGCTCATCTTCAACAACGTGGGCGAAAGCCTGCGCAAAGCCATCCAGTCGTGAGCGCTGGGAATTAAGCGACGATCCGGGTTTTGAGAAAAATCAGGAATAACAAACCAGGCAAAACAAATGAACTGGCAGGAACAGTTTGAGCAAGAAATTACCCATGCCGAGGCTGCTCTGCGAGCTGGCGAACAGGGGAAGGCGCGCGTCTGCGCCCGTCGCGCCGCAGGGGTTATAAGTAAGGAAACCCTGCGACGTCAAAACGTTCAAGCGCTGCCTGTTAGCGCCTTGGAATGCATCCAAAAGCTAAGCGAGTTGGAATCCAGCGCTCCAGAAGTGCGCCGGATTTGCGCCAATTTTCTGCTACGGGTAAATGAGGAAAAAGGGTTGCCAGACGGTGTGGATTTGATCGCCCAGGCGCGCTGGTTGCGCGCAGAACTGATTGGGGATTGATCGTTACGCGCCGGGTTTCGCCGTGTTCTTCAACAACCCCCACAAGAACCACCCCAGCATGGCGAACACCAAACCGCTGAAAATACCGAATAAAATCCACGTGCCCATGTGGGCGCGTTGAATTTCAATAACTTCCGCGGATGGGTAAACCAAACGCTGGCGTAAATGCCCAATAAATTCTTCTCTGGGTCTTACCGGTTGTAAGGCAGTTTCCAGACTGTGTTCCAGGTCTCCCAAGTCTAATTTATGTGCGTATCCCATACCTGTATTAGCCTCCTGTGTGTAAAGCGGATGCAGGCGTGTCTTTTTCATCGTCTGGTCTTGGCGCAGCCGCTTTCTCATTGAGCAAGGCGCCTATGCGCTCGCGCAACCCAAACAAAGTGCGATGGTATAAGCTCTTTACCGCTCCTTCGGAGCGCCCCATGATTTGCCCGACCTCGGCGTTGGAAAGCCGCTCGACAAATTTGAGGATGAGCAATTGCTGGCGCTCTGGCGGCAGCCCGCGAATGGCTTTGAGCAACAACGCCTGTTCCTCCGATTCAACCAGCATGGCTTCCGGGTATTCGCTGGCGTGCGGGGTCAAATCCACCTCGTCTAGGGATATTTCCTGTCTGCGTTGGTTATCTCTGTGCCAGTTCACCACCAGGTTATGGGCGATGCGATAGAACCAGGCAGAGATGGGTAAGCCGCGGTCTTTGTATTTGTGGATGTGGTGCATGGCGCGCACGAAAACGCGCGCGGTTAAATCTTCGGCGTCGTTCCGGTTTCCAGTGCGGTAATACACGTAGTTATAAATCTGCTCGACATATCGTTCGTACAGAACGCCAAACGCTGTCCGGTCGCCCTGAATGGCGAGGGCAAGCGTTTCCGCTTCGCTCATTTCCATTGGCTGGCTGTGCGACTCTTCCGAAAACTCATCCATGAGGTATAACCCCTCTCCTTGCTTTAAGGTACCCAAAGTATATCACGAATTGAAAGAAAAACGAATAACCTATCTCACACGCCGCGCTTTGGATACTTTATTTTTCCGATTATTAAAAGATTCGTCCGGGAATTTTGGACAAAAATTCTCGACTGTGGTAAGATGGAGCTGGTTAAAAAGGCTTGATTGTTGGTAAAAAATTGGTTTATTTGACTAAGGAGGATTGAATATGAGCATAAAACGACATCTTAAATATTTTGTATTGTTACTTGTTTTGGCTAGTCTTATAACGAGCTGTGCTGCACCTGCCACCCCAACAGCCGAAAAACCCGCCGAAGTATCATCCCCCCCAGCCGCACAGGAGCAGCAGCCTGCTGCCGCACCGAGCGAGACGCCTGTTTTGCCCACGCCTACGCCCATCCCCACCCAGGCGCCTGAAACGGGTGTGGCAAAGCCCGGCGGTGAAATCACCCTTATCATTCCCGAAGAACCGACCGTCCTGAACGTCTACTTGACCGATGCAGCCATCGCCCGTCAGGTAGCCGACGCCACCAGCCAGACCGGCTTGGTTGGGATTGACTCAGAGGGCAACGTTTTTACCAAACTGGCTGTGGACCTGCCCACAGAAGAAAACGGTGGAATTTCCGCAGACCATTTGACCGTAACCTGGAAACTCAAGCCTAACCTGAAATGGTCAGATGGAAACCCGCTCACTTCAGACGACGTAAAATTCACCTGGGAGGCGGTTTCCAATCCGCAGAGCGGCGTGCTCTACACCGGCGGATTTGATAAAATCGCCAGCATTGAAACCCCTAATGAAACCACCGTGATTGTAAAATATTCCGAACCCTATCCTGCTTACCAGACGCAGTTTTACTATGGGATATTCCCGCGTCACGCCACAGGCGACCCGGCAGCCATGAACGATTGGGAGTGGAATCGCAAACCAGTTGGCGCCGGTCCTTACATCGTTACGGAATGGAACGCCGGGGAATCTATTGTTATGGAAAAGAACCCGAATTATTTCGAGGAAGGTAAACCCTACATTGACCGTTTGGTCTATAAGATCGTTCCAGAGTCCGCTTCGCAATCGGCGATGATGAGCCAGGGAGACGGCGACGTGCACCTCTGGCCTGGTGAATCGAACGAAGATTACAACAATATGATGCAAGGCAAGGCAAAACTGGTTACCGTGCCCGGCATCTGGAACATGGCGATTGACTTCAACTTGAGCAAACCGGGGGATAAAGACCCCGGCGCTGGTGAGCCACACCCCATTTTTGGCGATATCCGCGTGCGCCAGGCAATTGCTCACGCCATTGATTACAACACGCTTTCTCCGGGTGTGGTGAAAGACACCTACCCATCCACAAACCCCTTTGCCTATGGCTGGTACAAGTGCGACATCCCGCGTAAATATAATTACGACCCCGAAACAGCCAAGAAACTGCTCGAAGAAGCCGGCTGGGTGGAAGGTTCGGACGGCATCCGCGTGGCGAAAGGCGCTAAGTATGCCGAAGACGGGACGCGCCTCTCCTTTGAATTGATGGGCTACACCAGTTTTGAACCACTGCAAAAGACGGAAGAGTTTATCGTTGAGAACCTGAAAGCGGTGGGTGTGGAAGCGCGCATCCAAAACGTGGATTTCTCCATCATCTTTGGCTCGTTCAGTGAGGGCGCTCCTTCCAAGCTGGGTGATTTCGACGCTACAATTTACGATCGTGGCTTGTACTACGAGCCTTCCGGACAGGTGAGCAATCGTTACGCTTCCATGAGCATCCCCAGCGCCGAGAACCCGAACGGCAGCAACGAGAAACGCTGGCTGAACCCCGAAGTGGACAAGCTCATCGCCGAGGCAGATGGGACTTTCGACACAGCGAAGCGCAAAGAGGCGTATTGCAAACTGGGGCAGTTGATTGTGGACGATATCCCCGAACTGTATTTCTACCTGTTCCAGGATGGCTGCGGTTTCTCCAGCCGCCTGCACGGTTATAGAGTCAACACCTGGGGCACCATGTCCTGGGACGTGCAGAACTGGTGGGTGGAAGAATAACCCTTGTCTCGTCAGGGTAGCCGATACAGGTTGAATTGCCCTGGAAAATTAACAGCAAAGCACCTCCTGGATATTTAAACCAGGAGGTGCTTTTTGATAAATCGTAAAAATCTCATTCTCGTTGGCAGATGGACCTAAACCTTTTTTTTGAAATCTGTCAGGCTTCTAACCATCACTTCTTTGCCAGCCATTTTTCAAATTGGCGCTTTTCAATGGCTTGGGGGAGACTGCGTACAAAGGGCAGAAGACGATCCATAATCATCATTGCACGAAACAAGGCGGAAGGATACACGGCGCTTTTGTCTTGTTCGATGCCGCGCAGAATAGCGCGCGCCACCGTATCGGCGCTTTGGCGGGGAAAAGGAACAGGCGTGCTTTTGCCGCCAGCGGTATTGAAGAAATCTGTCAGCGTGGTGATGGGGTAGACCATCATCAGCGCGTTTTTATCCATCAATTCAAAGCGGTACCCTTCGGCGAAACGGTGCAAGGCGGCTTTGCTGGAGGCGTACAACGTGTATCCTGGGATCGCCCACAATCCCATTGCCGAGGCGACGAGGACGATTTTATAGGCTCTGCCGTTGCTGAGTTGGCGCATTTTTTGCGCCGTGTAAATGGGCGAGAAAACGTTCAGGCGATAGATGTGTTCGATGTGTTCCCAATCCGGTGCTTCCAGTTTTTCGTAGTAAGCAAAACCTGCGTTAGCGATGAATATGTCCACCCCGCCCAGGCTGTGAGTGGCGTGCGCAAACAGACGTTCCACTTCGTCTGGTTTGGAGAGGTCGCACACGAAGGGAGTGATGGTGTGCTTGGAAGGCGGCAGAGCCGCCACGCTTTGCTCCAGGCGCTCGCCGTTGATGTCCACCGCAGTTACCAGGGCGTCGTACTCGCTTAGTTTTTTCAACAACGCCTGCCCGATGCCCGAAGCCGCACCGGTGAGAATGACTCGTTGCCCTTTGATTTCCATAGTTTCTCCTTTTCTATCTACTTCTATCTACGTGCGCCTTTGGCAGGTGCAGGCGACCCCTGCGCTTTAAATCTCGGATGCTTGCGCTTGCGCAGTGGGCAAAGGTGCAGCGGGGTAGTTTACCTCCACTCGGCGCGTTCCCCACCAGCCTACAACGCCGAACAGAATAACGATTGCTTCTATCATCCACAAAAAGCCCAACGATTCAAGCTGCCCGCTCAACTGGGCGTAACCTGCCACACTATCCAGCAAGGACTTGAACGCAAACGACACCCAGAACCAGCGCACTTGCCGCCTGGTGACCGCGTAAAAGAGCAGCACGCAGCAGAAGACGTGCACCCAAATCGTAAAGAACCGTTCGAAAATCGGTGCTATTCCGTACAAGACGTTGTTGGCTTGGGCAACCGAGCGCAACGCCTCAACCGGGATCTGGTCTGGCATGTTGAGCACGGTGATCATACCTACCAGCGAGCCAATTCCCATCAGCAGCGCTTCGACGGCTCCAAAACCGACCCCGAACGTTAGCGCGTTTTTCCAATCCGCTTTTCCCAGGCGGGTGAAGCGCAGCGCCAGCCAGGTGAGCAGCACTTCCGTCAAGCCCGTCAGCGCGCCAATGTAAAGGGAAGCCAGCAGCAGACCGGTTGTGCCTGGGAATGCCTCGCTGATGGCGCGGTAAACCGGCGAGTTTTCCAGCATCGCCCAACTAAATTTAAGCGATACAGTTATTACCCAAAACAGCGCCCCCCACAGCAGGTATTTCCAGCCGCCTTTGCGCACGCCGAACCCGATAAACCCCAGCGCCCCCAAAGCCATCCCCACCCCGGGTAGCAGCACCATAGGCGTGATGTGCGGCTGCACGATCTCCCCCGCCTGCCATTGCAAGCTGTACGTGCCCTTCACGGCGTCTTGCCAGGCAACCTGCAAGATATAATCTCCGGCTGGCGGGCGGACGACTTCGTTTACTTTGAAAACCTGATTCGAAACGCTTTGCTCAAAGATGGGATTTTGCTGGCTGTCCACCAGGTGCACCGCCACGCTGCCCGTTTCCAGCGTGCCACGAAAATCAATTCCCACTGGGTCGTTATCCTTCACCACCTGGATGGAAAAAACGTCTTGGTGTCCACGGCTGGTCTCATTGAGGATCGCGCCAGTGGCGGAGGCGCCTTCTGGTTTCTTTTCTTCCTGGGCAGCGCAGCCGCTCAGCAGCGCAAGCGCGAGCACAAAGACCATGAATAAGATCAGGGGTGTTTTTTTCATGTATGTAGTCCTTTCAACCCGAACAGGGTGTTAGTTGGTAACCACACCGTTATAATTCATGCTGCCATTTCTTCTTGAATGGTTTGGTCATCTAGTTCAGGTTGCATGCCGCGTGTGCGTGCTTCACGTATCAGGTCACGTTTTGACAACCCAAAAGATGCGGCGGCAAACCCAAGCGAAACGTCGCCAGACTGGTATAGTTCCAGCGCCTGACGTACTTTAAATTGATATACACCCAAGCGGACGATTTCTTTAACAACTACATCTGTATCGAAATCTATTCCATTCAGCCATTGGGTTGGTATTTCCATTTTTATAGTTGACGCCATTTCCTTACTCCCGCTGTTGGTTTTCGCTTTCCTTTTTTCTCTACTTGTGCAGGTGCTTCCCAGATTGTATTGCCATTTGTCTCTGCAATGTC
>CAZGDA010000091.1:0-10235 GCA_964524425.1 uncultured Anaerolineaceae bacterium
TCCCACGACGTAACGCGTGCCATCGAAAACATCGCCTCCATTTCCGAAGAGAACAGCGCGTCTATGGAGGAAGTGTCCGCTTCCACCGAGGAAGTCGCCGCCCAGACGGAGGAGTTAATTGAAGCAGCCCAATCGCTGGCGGAGATGGCAGAAAGCCTGCGCCGCCTGGTGGCGCAATTCAAGATATAGGTTTATTCGTGCAGGGTGTGGTTTGTGCTGCGTGTAAATGGAACGATATTAATTCATCAAGCGTAGAGCGAAATCAATTTCGCTCTACAAAAAAAGTACCTACGCCAGGCTAAGCATACAGCGCGGCGCATTCGTCTTGCAACACCCCGCCGATCACTTCTACCAGCGCCGGAGATTGCGCCACAATCTCTTGCGCGCTGACGCGGATTCTGGCTTTGCCCATGTGGGCGGTTTCGGCGATGGAGACGCCGTAGACGATGCTGGTCAGGTTTGCCCACACCGCCAGGGAAGAACACATCGGGCAGGGTTCGCAGGTGGAAAACAAAATCGCTCCGCACAAGTTGCTGTCTCCCAGGCTCTGCACCGCCTGGCGGATGGCGTTCACCTCGGCGTGCAGGCTGGGGTCTCGTTCGCTCACGGCTGTATCGTACGCCTGAGCGAGGATGCGCCTGCCAAGCACGACCACCGCTCCGTAGCCCTTGTTGCCCTGGCGGCGCGACAGGTGCGCTTGCTGAATTGCCAGGCGCATGTGCGCCTCGAAATCCAGGCGTAAGATCATTTCGCGACAATGGGCGTGGTGCGGGCGGATCTCCGTGTAGGAGCGCAGAAACCGCAGGCGCGGGTCTATTTGCGAGACGAACGCCTGGGTGGATTTTTCATAGGCGGCGCGGCAGACGCAGCGCGTGTCCAAACCCAGCGTTTGACACGCTTCCAAGGTGGGGCAGGCGTTGCGCGACAGCCACACCACCTCGTCTTCCGTCTCTTGAACGAGCGGCACCTCGTCCAGGTTTAAGCCCATGTAATCGCCGAACAAGGTTTCGTAGGCGCGGCGCGGCGTGGCGGGCTGCCCAAACCCATGCGGGAACGTTTTTTGAAACCAGGCGCTGCGTTTTTGCGCCACCTGCGCCTCGATTTGGTTAAGCGGCTCGCAGCGCAGTCTGCCAATCTGCCGGGTTACTTGCGCTTTAAATTCATCCATGCTCTCTTTGCGCCGCTTATCTTATTCCACCGTAACGGACTTCGCCAGGTTGCGCGGCTGGTCCACGTCCAAACCGCGCAGGGCGGCGATGTGGTACGCCAGCAATTGCAGCGGCAACACAGCCGTGATCGGGCTGAGCATCCACGGTGTGTCGGGAATCCACAAGACGTGATCCGCCTTGGGCGGGATGAGCTGGTCGCCGTCCGTTGCCACAGCGATGACGATACCGCCGCGCGATTTTGCCTGTTCCAGTTGGCTGAACATCTTTTCGTACCAGGGGTCACGTGGCGCGATCACCACCACAGGCATCTCGCGGTCTATCAAGGCGATGGGTCCATGCTTCATCTCCCCCGCCGGGTAGCCTTCAGCGTGGATATAAGAAATCTCCTTGAGTTTGAGGGCGCCCTCGTAGGCGGTGGGCATGTTGATGCCGCGCCCCAGGTAGAGGCAGTGGTTGGTGTTCACCAGGGCGCGCGCCACCGCTTTCACGTCCTCTTCGCGCTGCAAGCAGCGCCCGGCGAGGTCGGGCACCAGGCGCAGGTCTGCCACCAGGGTGCGGCGCTGCTTCTCGTTGATCACACCGCGCAGGTCTGCCAGCAAAACCGCCAGCATGTACAGGTCAGCGATGGGCGCGGTGTACGCCTTGGTGGAAGCGACGCCGATTTCCGGTCCGGTTTGCATAGAGATATAGCCGTTAGCCACGCGCATCGCCTGCGAGCCAATGGCGTTGACGACCGACCACACCACGGCGCCTTTTTGACGCCCTTCTTCCATCGCTGCCAGTGTGTCGGCTGTCTCACCGGACTGGCTGATCGCCAGCACGACGGTGTCTTTTTCAATCAGCGGGTCGCGGTAACGCAATTCCGAGGCGATGTCCACCTCAACGGGCAGGCGGGCAATGCGCTCGATGAGCATTTTGCCCACCAACCCGGCGTGATAAGCCGTGCCGCAGGCGGTGATGACCACCTTGCGCAGGCGTTGGGCAAATTCGGGGGTCAGATTCAATTGCGGCAGGCGGATGCGTCCTTCTTCAAAATCCACCCGTCCGGCAATGGTATCCGTCAGCGAACGCCCCTGTTCGTGAATTTCTTTTTGCATGAAGTGGCGGTATTCGCCCTTCTCGGCGGATACCGGGTCCCAGGGCACGCTCTGAATTTCATACGCCAGCGGCTCGCCTTCCAGGTTTTGCAGGGTCAAACCGGCGCGGGTTACCACCGCCATTTGCCGGGATTCAAGGAACACCAGGCGACGGGTGTGTTCGAGAATGGCGGGCAGGTCAGACGCCACCAGCATCTCGCCGTCCCCATGACCAATGACCACGCCGCCGGCGTTGCCGATGCGCGCCGCCACAATCTTATCCGGCTCGCGCGATGAGATCACCACAACTCCGTGTGCGCCGCGCAAATGGTTCAGCGACAGCCGCACTGCTTCCGCCAGTGTGTTTTTGGTGGAAAGGTAACGTTCGATCAAGTGGACGATGACCTCGGTGTCCGTGTCCGAATTAAAGACAGCCCCCTCGGCTGCCAGTTCCTGGCGCAGTTCGAGGAAATTCTCTACAATTCCGTTGTGAACGAGAACGACCTCGCCGGTCATGCCGACGTGAGGATGGGCGTTGCGCGCCGACGGCTCTCCGTGGGTTGCCCAGCGCGTGTGCCCAATGCCCAGGCTGCCGCTGATGGGCGCGTCTTCCACCAAGCGCACCAGCTTGTCAATCTTACCCACCTCGCGGCGCACCTCGATCTTGCCGTCTTTGAACACAGCCACACCGGCGGAATCGTAACCGCGATATTCCAGACGTCGTAATCCGTTCAAGATGATTGGAGTTGCGTCTCTTGGACCAATATAACCGACAATTCCACACATGCCAATACCCTCCGTGTTTGTGTAAGGTATTCTCATTATAATAAACGTCGGCGCTCTAGACGGTATTTTATGGCAGGTCTCACGAAACGTTAATTGAAAGTAAGCTTTTCTTCTGCATCTCCCAAAAATCTCCCGATTAGAAAAAAGGCTTGCAGTTTACAATATTACGTGCTATAATCTTCACAAGGTACGGTAAGCACCTTCGGTATTTTTCCTGCAAATGGGGCTTTAATACTTTCGTTGTTTTATTTTTCCCTGATGACGTGCAATATTCACGTTGATGCTTGTTTATGTAGAACCGCAAGACAGCCGCGCTCGTGGGTGTGTTGAGAATTGCATCATGCCGGTCGAGTTTATTTTGGTCTGTTAGGTTGCCATCTTGCTTATTTTATTAACATTTGAAAACAGCCGTTAATTGGCTTTCTATTCCTTTCTGGTAGGTATAAAGAATATGGATATTTTTGAGCTTCAAACATTATCACTCAGTCAACTGCGACAAATTGCAAAAGAACTCTCCGTATCCAAAGCTAACCGATTAAAAAAAGAAGACCTTGTACTGCGCATTCGCCAGGCAGAAGCTGAACGCGAAGGCTTGGAAATGCGCGGCGGGATTCTGGAAGTAACCAACGAAGGCGTTGGCTTTTTACGTTCCGAAAATTATTCGATTAGCCAGGATGACGTGTACGTGTCCCAGGCGCAGATCCGGCGCTATTCCCTGCGCACGGGCGACATGGTCATTGGTCACGTGCGCCCGCCGCGCGAGTCCGAGCGGCACTACGGGCTGCTGAAGGTGGAAACGGTCAATGGCATGGACCCCGAGGAAGCCAAGCGCCGCCCGATCTTTGAAAACCTGACCCCCATCTTCCCCGACCGGCGCTTTGACCTGGAAACGGACCGCCACACCCTGGCGACGCGCGTCATTAACCTGCTGGCTCCCATCGGTTATGGGCAGCGCGGTTTGATCGTCTCCCCGCCCAAAGCCGGTAAAACGACCATTCTCAAACAAATTGCCAACGCCATTTCAACGAAATATACCGACGTGCATCTGATGGTAGCGCTGATCGGGGAACGCCCCGAAGAAGTAACCGACATGGACCGCTCGGTGGACGCGGAAGTGATCTCCTCTACCTTCGACGAACCGGTAACCAGCCACGTGCGCGTGGCGGAAATGGTGCTGGAACACGCCAAGCGCCTGACGGAAATCGGGCGCAACGTGGTCATTCTGCTCGATTCCATCACCCGCCTCTCGCGCGCCTACAACCTGGTGGTTACCCCTTCCGGGCGCACGCTTTCCGGCGGCATTGACCCCTCGGCGTTGTATCCGCCCAAGCGCTTTTTTGGCGCAGCGCGTAACCTGGAAGAGGGCGGCTCGCTTACCATCATTGCCACCTGCCTGGTGGATACCGGCTCGCGCATGGACGACGTCGTTTACGAGGAATTTAAAGGCACCGGAAACATGGAATTGCACCTCTCTCGTAAACTGCAAGAGCGGCGCATCTTCCCCGCTATTGACATTGACCGCTCCTCTACGCGCCGCGAAGAGTTGCTGCTGGGTCCCGACATCACCCCGCGCGTCTGGCTCATTCGACGTATGTACAACCAAATGTTAGCCTCTCCGCCGCAAGGCGCTGGCTTTGATTCCACTGCGGCTACCCAGGCGATCATTGAACGCATGGCTAGCACGCCAGATAACCAAACCTTCTTAGAAACCCTAAACGATTGAGATGTGTGATGACAAAAGACAACCTTGAACCCCAAACGACAACCATTGCCGAGACGGAAAATTACGTCGCCTGGCAAGCCGTCGAACCGGACGGTGAGACTACTTATCATTTGGAATTAAATAACGTTACGGTTCACTTCTTCCGCGAAGAATGGCAAGAGTTTATTAAGCTGGCGGAGGCGCTGGTAGCATAGTTTGTCAAAAAGACGAGATGTGGGTATAATAGCCGCATGAGCAACCGTTTTAATGACACACAGCCGAAAAACCGGCAGCCGGCAGCCAACCCGGATTTTTATTCTACCCCCAACGCAGATTTTTTTGATACACCGTCGCCTTTTGGCGCGCCAGAGGAAACGCCTTTCTACGCTGAACCAGACGCGGCTGAGGCGCAGGCAGACGAATATTACGACGCGTCTGCCTACCAGGCGGCAGACGAATACGATGCGCCGTGGAGTGAGCAGGAAAGCTGGGAAGGCGTCCCCGACACCCCCATTTACGATGGTTACGAACCCGCCCCACGCAAGCGCTCCCTGTGGTGGTTGTGGTTGATCGCGGGCGTGGTAGTCCTGGTGGTTGCCGTAGCGCTGGGCGGAGGGTTGGGATATTTCTCCGGCATTAACGCGCGCGTGAAGGCAGAAGCGCAACAGATCCAGGGCAGCCTGAAAGAACAATACGACCTGGCGCTGCAGGACGTGGCAGAAGGCAGGCACCAGGTTGCGCAGCAACGCCTGGAATATATCCTTAAAAACTATCCCACTTACCCCGGCGCAGCCGAAAAATTAGCCGAAGTCAAGATGGCGCTGAGTATGACCATGAGCGTACCGGGCGCCACGCAGGTGGTGCTGCCGGCTGCCAGCCCGACCATCACCGCCACCCCAGATCTGCACAATGCGGAACAGACGCTGCAGAGCGCCAAAAATGCCCTGGCGAGCAAGGACTGGGGCGGAGCGATTGACCTGCTGTTGAAAATGCGCAAGAATTACCCCGACTACGAAAGCGTGCGCGTGGATGGGCTGCTTTACGTAGCCTATCGCAATCGCGGCATCACCAAGATCGCCAACTCCGATTTGGAAAGCGGCACTTACGATTTTGCGCTGGCGGAGCGTTACGGTCCTCTGGACATGGAAGCAGGAAACTACCGCACCTGGGCGAACCTGTACACAATTGGAGCCAGTTTCTGGGAACTGGATTGGGGACAGGCAGCCCAATACTTCGGACAGGTGGCGCAACTGGCGCCGCAACTGCGCGATTCTTCCGGTTTGCCCGCCAATCAGCGCTACCAGACCGCGCTGGTGAAATACGCCGACCAGTTGATGAGCGGTGATGAGTATTGCCGGGCTGAGGAACAGTATAACATCGCCGTGCAGAGCGGCAGGGCAGACATTCAGCCGACCGCGCAAGCCGCCCACGACCTTTGCTCTCCACCGACGGAAGCTGCCCCGGCAGAGACGCCCGTGCCGGTGCAATAGCGAAACAATATAATTCTAATTAACTGCAGGGCGCAGCCGATGATACATCCCCCGCTGCGCCCTTTTGATTCGCTTACCTCACGCCTGGATGCGTTTCACGCACTCCAGCGCTGCGGCGTGGAGACTGGCGTTGGTCGCCAGGACGCCGCGATTGTGCGCCAGGGTTCTGCCCGCCGAGAAATCCAGGTTGCGACCGTCTAGATCCGTTACTTTTCCGCCGGCTTCTTCTATGACGATGGAACCAGCCGCCTGGTCCCAGATCTTCTCGCGGTAATCGGGCTGTTTGGCAGAGATCATACGCAGCATGATCTCACCGCTGCCCGAAGCCAGCAGAGCGTATTTCGCCTGGCTATCCAGGCGCAGGGGTTGGGCTTGGATGGCGAGGGCGCGGCTGAATTGTTCAATTTGGTCCACGTTGGTGTGACCGGATTCAAACGAACGCAGCAAGCGCGCCTGAGTGGGGTCGCTGATGGCGGATACTTGCAGACGCTGAAACTGGGCGGGGTTTTCCAGGGGCGCTGCCCAACTGCCCTGCCCGCGCACCGCCAGCACCAGGCAGCCGTTCAGCAAGCCGGCTTGCGGCAGGGAAAGCCTGGGACAGCCCAACACACCGATTTGTACCTGGTTTTCCAACAGGAATGCCAGCGCAACGACGTATTGGTCGCCGCGTAAATAGCCTTTTGTGCCGTCCAGGGGGTCGAGTGTCCAAAAGCGGCGCGCCGGGGCGGCTTTGCCCGAATCGATCCAATCCAGCACGGCGGGTGGCGTGACGCGGGGGATAAAATCCGCCACGAAGTGCGTTATCTGCTCCAGAAGGGGGGCGGTTTCAGCGCTGCGCAGGCTGTCGGCTCCCTCTTCTCCCACGAGGGGGTCGGCGGGAAAGGCTTCGGCGAGCAGGCTGCCCACCAGCGCCTGGGCGGCGAAATCCGCCATGGTTACCGGAGAACGGTCGTCCTTGGTCAGCGCTTGGGTTACGGTCTGCGCCTGGATGCGCTGGATGAGCAGCGCAGCTTGCTGCGTGGCGCGCAGGGCGAACTGAATTTCAGGGGTTGTTACATCAATCATTAATTACCTACCCATTTTTGCAAAGAAGTGTTAGAATAAGAATATGAGGCGGGCCCATAGCTCAGCGGTTAGAGCAGTCGGCTCATAACCGATTGGTCGTAGGTTCGAATCCTACTGGGCCCACACGACTTATTTTACCACACCCCCGTGCACGGGGGTGTTATTTTATGAAAACGGGACTTATATCCTACGGGTTTGGCTTGACAATCCGTACCGATTTTACTACAATAGCCTGGTCGTTTGTGAACCTCTTACCTTGACTGACCTCTACCAGTGGCTTGGCAGAGCGGAGGGTTTTCCCATGCAACCACAAGCACATAAAATAACAGATGAATATTCTATCCTGGCGCGTAGATATCACTGGCACCCGGAGGCGATCTTCGGCTTGTGTTACGAATACATCCAACCCGGGCAGCGCCTGCTGGACGTAGGCGTTGGCTCGGGGCTGGCATCCCTGCCGTTTGCCGACGCCGGTTTGGAAATCTTTGGCTGCGACACCTCCCCCGCTACGCCGGCTGCCTGGATTTCCAACGGCGTGCACGCCAGCTTTCGCCAGCAGGACATTCAGACCTCTCCCTGGCAATACGAAGCGGATTCTTTTGACCACGTGATTTGCTGCGGTGTGCTGCATTTCTTCTCCGGTCTCGAGACGGTGTTTGCAGAAGTGGCGCGCCTCCTCCGCCCGCAAGGACTGTTTGCATTCACTACCAAAGCCACCCCGCCCGATTTTATCGCCGCAGCAGAGCGGCAATTCTACACGGAAATCATTCAGGAAACGCACATTTATTCCCACAGCCGCGCCTATCTGGAACACCTGCTGAATGAATTTCAGTTCACATTGCTGAAGGAATTGCGCATGCTCATCATCACCGATCGCAATACGGAAGACGTCTTTCCCGCCTTCGTTACGCAAAAACGCGCTTGAGCGCACAGGCAAACGCGCAACTAATTTTCGTCAGGTATGATACCCCAGGAGCTATCTTATGCAAATCAAACCCAAAACCGGCATCCGCATCGCAGGCGTAATTGGGCTGTTGTTCACCGCCTTTCACCTGTATTTTTACGTTTTATTTAAATGGCAGCAAAGCTTAGCCTGCCTGAATAAGACGAACTGGTCAATTTTCATGACGTATCACGTCGCATCCATCTTCTTCGTCGGGACGATCACTTATTTTTCGCTGTTCCACCCCACAGAATTGATCACGACAAAACTAGGGCGTTCCCTGCTGGTGGTGTTTAGCATTTTCTACCTCATCCGCGTGGCAGCCGAATTTCTTTTCTTCGGTTTTAATGGCGTTTCATCCCTGGTCATCGTAATCCTGTGCCTGATACCAACCGTCATCTACGCCTGGGTGGCGTTGATGAAAAGAAAACGGTGATCTACTGTTTCTGATTACGCAAGCGTTCAGCAACCGCAGCGGGCGATGCACTGTGCGTACCTGGGGTTGCATTTGGGATTCGTGCCGCATTGGATGTAACGCTCACGGCAGATGTGTTTGCACTCGCGGTTACACCACCCGGCTTTTACTTTAGTTTTGACTTTCATGATGTACCTCCTGTACCAGCGTTATAATTCGAGATAAATCTCCGCAGGCTGATTTTCTCACTTGCCTGCATTAAGCATTGTAACAAATTATTTGCACACAAGACACCGTAATCTTACGATATTTTAGGGCTAGGGGTTTTTCTGCACGCCCACGAACACGGCAGCACTGCCAGGTGAGGGGATGGACACCAGGCGCAGGGACGGAGTGAATACGTATCCCTGACGAACAGGCTTGAGGGAGTGTACCCCGGCTGTCAACCCCTTGAGCGTGAAGCTGCCGTCCAGCGCACTGACGGCGGTGTGCCCGGCTTCGTCCGTGATGGTTACGCCGTTCAAGGGATCGCCCTGCGCGTTTGTTACTCTGCCAAACACAGAATAAAGCGTTTGCTGTGCTGCGCCGCTGAAATCCAGCTCGGCAGCCTCGCTTTCGCGGGCGTGTTTGAGCTGCGCCGGCGGCAAGAAGATGTACCCCGGCTTGAACGGGATAAACAAATAATACCCTTCTGCCAAACCTGTCAACGTGTAGTGCCCCTGAGAATCGCTCTGTGTGGAAAGAGTCGGCTGATTGGCTGTTTGCGCCCAGGCGGTGATGGTTACAGCGGAGATGCCGTGCGCCTGCACATCCACGACCCTGCCGTGAATTGTATACGTACACGCGCCGTTGAAATCCTGACCGCTAACATCGGATGTCAGGTTGACTTGACGGGCGGGCGGTGTGAAAACACAGCCGGTTTTGGCAGGTGAGAGGGTGTAATTTCCTGCCCGCAGTCCTTCCAGCGCGTACATTCCCCTGGCATCCGTGAGGGCAGAGACTCCACCGGCTTGCAACGTTACCCCCGGCACTGCTTGACCAGACTGGCTGGTTATCCTGCCAGAGAGAGAGTAAACGCGGCTGGCGCTGAAATCTGCATCCGTTTTATCCGGCGGGATGCTGACGGATAGCTGGGCGGGTGTGAACACGTAGCCGCTGAAGGAAGCCGTCAGCGTATACCAGCCCGGCGCGAGCGAAGACAGGCTGTAATTCCCTGAGACGTCTGTAAGGGCAGATATACCCGCGCCGCCGCTAATCGTAACCCCTTGTAACGGATTGCCAGCGTCATCCAACACCCTGCCGGCGATTATCCCCGTGGGTGTGGGGCTAGCCGTGTGAGTGGGCGTGGGAGAGGGCAGCGTGCCGCTGGGCGTGAGGGTATTCGTATGGGTTGGCGAGGGGGTGCGGGTGGCGGTGTTGGTGGGTGTGAGAGTCAGGCTGGCGGTGCTGGTTGGAGTTAACGTAGGGCTGGGCGTCAGAGTGGCGGTGCTCGTGGGTGTGTAGGTGGCGGTGGGGGTAGGACTGGTTGTGTTGGTTGGCGTGTATGTGGGCGTGGGCGTGTATGTCCACGTTGGCGTAAATGTCAAAGT
>CAZGDA010000092.1:0-10172 GCA_964524425.1 uncultured Anaerolineaceae bacterium
TTTGTGTGCCCTGGATGGCGGTTGCGGCGGAGCGCCCGGCTTCATCGGCGACCTGGTCGGATGCGGATACGACGTGTTCGATGGCGTTGGACATGCTGGTGCGGGCTTGAGCGGCTTCTTCCATTTGCTCGCTCTGTTCCAGCGCCCCCTGACGCACACCGTTGAAGGCTTCTGCCAGTTGCGACATGATGCGTGAGGCTTCAGACACCGATTCCGCCTGTTCCTGTGCGCCCTTGGCGACACCGTCAATCGCTCTGCCCATCTGGTCGGCGGCGGTGGCAGTCTTGTTCACGTCGTTCGCCTGCTGACTGAGACCTTCGGTAACCTGTTGAATGGTGGTGGATATTTGTGTAGTGGCGGTGCTGGTCTGGTTGATGGCGATGCTCATTTGCTCGGCGGCAATGCCCAGGTTGTTGGCGTTTTCCGCCACCGTGCCCATGGCTGTGCGCAGGTTGTTGAGCATCTGCGCAAAGGCGTTGCCGAGGATGTCTTGCTCGGAACGCGGGGTAACGCTGACGCTTAAATCCCTCTGGGCGATGTGATCAGCCGCGTTGGCGACTTCTTTAAGATAGGCGATCATGCGCCGGAATGCCTCCGCCAGGGCGCCGCTTTCGTCTTGAGAGATGATGTCCACGCTCTGATTCAATTCACCTTCGGATATTTTCTGCGCCACACCGACCATTTGCTTGAGCGGCACGGTGATGCTGCGGGAAAGGATGATGCCCTGCACCAATCCCAAAACGATGGCGACCGCGAAGATCACGATAATGAGCGTGCTGGTTTGTTCGGTGATGTCGTTGGTGTGTTGCGCTTCCACCCGGAAATCTTTTTCTACGCTGACGGACATGTCGGTAGCCGTCTGGCGGATCCTTTGACCGACCACGTCAATTTCTGCCAGGAGTTGGTGTTGTTGTTTGTAATCCTCCAGGATGGTCTGAATACCTGCCTTGTACGCCTCGATAGCCGCCAAGGCGGCTTCTACCTGCTGGCGGTCCTGCGCCTGGGTGATAACGCCGTTTAGCTTGTGCAGGTTATCCTGCGTCTTTGTGTAGCTTGAATCAATATCGGCGATGAAGGTCTCGTCTCCCATCTGAAGATATTTATACACAGATAAACGCATGACTTGCATCCCATCGTTTGCAAAGCCGATGTAACGTAGCGCCTCCAGATTTTGTTGTTGATACAGGCTTTGCTCCAGTTTTTGCAGCGCTTCTATGGCAATGTCAGCCTGTGGATACAGAATTTCTAGGATAGCCTTGTTTCGCTCCTCTATCTTTTCGACGATCTGGTTAAACAGGGATTTGTACGTTGGCACGTCGCTTTGAATTTGATCCAGCATTTTCACCCGTTCCGGGTGGGTGATGGCTTTTTCCGCTTCGGGCAGGCTGTCTTCCAGGATAACCAGGCGCTCGTTGTAGGTCTTGAGGTCGTCTGCGCTTGTGGTGCGTAAATACTTATTGGCAAACAAGCGCGTGGCATAGACGTAGCTGACGATGTTATCTGCCTTAATCTTATCTTCTGCCAGGTTGAAGGTCAAGTTGTCAACGATGGCGTTGATCTGCTGGATGCGCCAAAACGCCACAGCGCTGATAACCGCCATTAAGACCATGGAAATGCCAAGAGCAAAGATGATGCGGGTTCCTACTTTCCAATTTCTTATCATTGTTTCCTCCTTAAATTCCCGGGTGTATCTGACAAAATTGGATAAGATTTTGTATCTTAGATAATTATTATTATTCTTAGAGATAAGATAAATTATATCATATATGCTTTCAAATTCAATTATCAGGATGATATGTTAACATATCTTTTATACATAGCGAGGGCGTTTAGCAGCGGGTGCGGCGGCTGGCGGGGTTATTTGTATGCTGCAACCCATAAAAACCAGATTTTGTGGTAACATTATGCCAATAAAAAACCAGGAGGATGTATAAACCTTTATGAAGCAAATTTGTGTCATCGGAGTCGGTTACGTGGGATTGGTTACGGCTGCCTGTTTTGCCGATTTGGGCAACCGCGTCATCGCACTGGATGTAAATGAAAAACGCATCGAAAATTTAAAAAACAACATCATGCCCATCTACGAGCCGGGGCTGGAAGAATTGGTGGCGCGTAACGTGCGCGCTGGCAGGTTGTTTTTCACCACACAATATGAGGAAGGTCTCCGCGACACAGAATTTGTCTTCATAGCCGTCGGCACGCCATCCGGTTCGGATGGGGAAGCCGACATGCAGTACGTGGCGGCGGCAGCGCGCTCCATCGCCGAGAAGATGACTGCGCCGTTGATCATCATCAACAAGTCAACCGTGCCGGTGGGAACTGGGGATTGGGTGGCAGATATTGTTAAAAAATCCCAAAAGCAGGTCATTCCTTTTTCGGTGGTATCCTGTCCGGAGTTCTTGCGCGAGGGGTCGGCAATCAGCGATTTTACAAACCCGCACCGCATTGTGCTGGGTAGCACCGACCGCGACGCGGCGGAGAAGGTGGCTCACTTACACCTGTCTTTGCGCGCCCCCATCATCGTAACCGATTTGCGCACGGCGGAGATGATAAAATATGCCTCCAACGCTTTTCTGGCGACGAAAATCTCCTTTATTAATGAAATGGCAAACATTTGCGAGGCGCTGGGTGCGGACGTGAAGGAAGTGGCTGTGGGCATGGGCTACGACGCGCGCATCGGCAAGCAGTTCCTGGATGCCGGGTTGGGGTACGGCGGTTCGTGTTTCCCCAAGGACGTGCTTGCCCTGGCGCACATGGCGGACGAGAATGGACGTCACCCGCAATTGCTGCACGCCGTGATGGAAATTAATCAAGACCGACGCGCCATGGCAGTCAAGCGCCTGCGCCAGATGACGGGCGGCTTCGACGGTAAAACCGTCGGTCTGCTCGGCTTGGCTTTTAAACCCAACACGGACGACATGCGTGACGCCCCGGCGGTGGACATCGCCCGGGCGGTGATGAAAGAAGGCGCCAAAGTGCGCGCTTACGACCCGGTGGCGATGGAAGTGGCTGCACCGGTTATCCCTGAAGTAAAAATGTGCGCCGACCCCTACGAAGTTGCCGAAAAGTGCGACGTGCTGGTGATTGTAACAGATTGGAACGAATTTAAAGCCCTGGATTTGAGCCGTATTCGCGAGTTGATGCGCTCTCCCAACATTTTTGACGGGCGCAACATTTACGACCCGGACAAGGTGATTGGCTTGGGATTTAATTATTATGGCGTGGGACGCGGGTATGACGGGAAGTCCGTGTAACGACAACCTGCCGCCAGTTTGCGATTACGAAAATTCCGATTATCAAGCGCGTTTCTGGGACACAGGAGATAGAGCTTACGAGGACGGCGCCGAGGCGGTAGCCTTGCGCCGTCTTTTGCCGCAACGCGGCAACCTACTTTTAGAATTGGGTGCCGGCGCGGGGCGCAACACGCCGCGTTACGCCGCGTTTGCGCGCGTGGTGCTGCTGGATTATTCGCTCACCCAGTTGCAGCAGGCTAAACAACGCCTGGCGGACGAGAGCGGCAAATATTGCTTTGTGGCGGCAAACGCCTACCGCCTGCCTTTTATGGATGGTGTCTTCGACACAGCGACGATGATTCGCACCCTACACCATCTGGCAGATGCTCCCCTGGCGCTGGGCGAGGCGCAGCGCGTGCTTCAGGCACAAGGGGTGTTTATTTTAGAATTTGCCAACAAGCGCAATCTGAAGGCAATTCTCCGCTACGCCCTGCGCCGCCAGACCTGGAGTCCTTTTACGCGCGATCCGCTGGAATTTGTGAAGCTGAATTTTGATTTTCACCCCGCCGCCGTGCAAGATTGGCTGGAAGCGTGCGGGTTTACCGTCCAGCGGCGCCTGGCGGTTTCTTACCTGCGCGTTGGACTGCTGAAACGGGCGATTCCGCTGCCTTTGCTGGTGGGGTTGGATACGTTGCTGCAAGGCACGGGAGAGGTCTGCCCGTTTTCTCCTTCAGTTTTTGTGCGTGCCCAAAAGGGAAGCGCTGGCGCGCCGGCGGCTTTGTCCGCTTCGCCCGCCGAGATGTTGCGTTGCCCGGCATGCGCTACGCCCATTCCTGGCGCAACCTTGTTCCCTGGCGAGCAGAATGCGCGCCTGGAATGCACGGGTTGCCGGCGTACCTGGGAGGTGCGCGATGGTATTTACGATTTTCGGATGGCGTGAACGATGCAACACGAGAACACCCCCCCTTTGCGCTACATGGCGTTGAAGGACCTGCTGGTCTGGAAACCAGCCCACGGCGCGGCGCTGCTCATGCGCCACGCCGAGCGTTACCCTCTGCGCGGCGGCTGGGACGGTGTGCTTTCCACCGACCTCACCGAAAGGGGCTGGCAGGAAGCGCGCAGCTACGGCAGCCAGTTGAGCAAGTTCTATTCTATTGAACAGATATACGCCAGCCCGGTGCAGCGCTGCATCAACACCGCCAGAGCCATTTTGGAAGGCGCGCAGATAGACGCGCCTGTGCAATTGCGCTGGTGGTTGTTCAGCCCGTTTCTAAAAGCAAACAAACAGGTGGCGCCGGAAAAATCCATTCAGATTTTATCGTCAGACGAGAGACGCGAGGCGGTAGAACGGATTGACAAGCAATGGCTGGACGTAGTGCTAGAGCGCATTAAACCCCCTAAAACGCCCGGCTCGTTAACGCTTTACATCGCCCACGATTCGACTGTTACCCCCATGCTGGGTTATTTACACGGCAGGCAGGCGGTGTGGATGCACGAATACCCTGCCTTTTTAGATGGGATTCTGCTGGCGCAGCAGGGCGGGCGTAATGCCCTCGTTACCCCTGCCTAAATCTCAAGATAACGCATAAGGACGTTACGCCGCTGTGCGACGCTGCGGTGTTCAAACAGGTAGACGCCCTGCCACATTCCCAGGCTCAGCCTGCCTTCGTCCACCGGTATGGCAAGGCTGGTGTTGGTGAGCATGGAACGGATGTGAGAGGGCGAATCGTCCGCGCCTTCAAGGGTGTGGGCGTACCACGCCAGGTTTTCGGGGACGGTTTTTTCCATGTATTTTTCCAGGTCCTCTTTTGCCGAAGGGTCGTAGCTTTCGCTGATGACCAGTGAGGCGCTGGTGTGCTGTACGTAAAGAAAGCACATCCCTTCCGCAGCCGCCCAGCCGCGCAGGCGGTATTGGATAAGCTCGGTGAACGGGTATAAACCCTTGCCGCGCGTGGGGATTTCCAGGGTGTCTTTATGCCATTTCATGCTTTCTTTCTCTTTTTAGAGCCGAAGCCGAAAAGCCGGCTGAGCAGGTCTGGTTTTTCAGTCAGCGTGGGGGTGGTGTCCCAATCGTTGGACAGGCGCTGCTGCCACCAGATTTGGCGCTCGACGGCGGCGCGTTGCAAGAGGTTGGCGAGGGGGCTTTGCGGCGCAGTGGCTGTCGGGGCGCAGACCTCAGCGCGCAGGTCGTGCAACGAGGCGATGAAGGCGTCCAAAACGCGCAGCGTCTCCGCCGGGTTGGCAGTGAACAGGGTTTGCAGCGCTGCGGGGCTGGCGAGGTTGAGCGGCAGGGTTGCAGCCGCAAAGGGGAGAGAAGCGATTTTCCGTCCTTCTCGCCAGCCGGGCTGCAAAGCGCTGGCGTGTAGCAAACCGGCGGCTGCCAGGGCAGGCAGGATTTGAGTCTTGGCAGCCAAGCCGTCCAACTCGGCGATGTCTGTGAAAATGGGGGCGGCGTTCATCAAGGAAACCAGGTCGGCGGCGAACTGAACGGCTGCGGCGGGTGTTCCGGGTGGAGCGGCGATGTAAATCGTCGCAGCGTAAAGCAGATCTGCGCTCGCCGGGGGTGGATCCCCTTGCGTTGCGGCGGGGGGTGCTGCTTCGAGATTCAACAGCGGCAGTAGCCCGACGTAAGAGACACCGGGCGGCAGGCTGGTTTGCGCCCAGTCGCTCACCGCGCTTTTCAGCGGAGCGGTGTCCATCACCACCGCGCCGGGGCGCAGGTCGGGGGCGATTTGTTGCAGCACGGGTAAAATCTGGTCTGGCGGCAGGCAAAGCAGCACGCCGCTAGAGCCTTCGACTGCATTGTGAAGGTTGAGGCGCACCTGGTCCACCGCGCCCAGTCTAAGAGCCTGCTGGGCTGTCTCGCGCTCCAGGTCGTATCCCAGGCGGGTGATGCGGCTGGCTTCTTCTTTCAGCGCCAAGCCCATCGCTGTGCCGGTTTTCCCGAGTCCTATAATGGTGATTTGTGAAGTCATGTCTACCTCTTTTCTCTAAAATCCAACCGTCTGCGAAATGTATCGCCTGGCGAGCTGTGTGTGAGTCTGCGCTTTGGGTTGTGCTTTCTTATGAAAACAACAGCACGCGTAATAGCTGCTGGGCGGGGATGAAAATAAGCCAATGCAGCACGTCCAGGTGTAGCATGGGCAGCACAAACACCAGCAGGAGCAGGACGAGCGGACCGTACGGGCGGACGTAGCGGTTCATAAAATCATCCCAGGCGGGTGGGAAGAAGAACTCAGCAATCTGGTCGCCATCTAAGGGAGGAATGGGGATGAGGTTAAACAGCGCCAGGACGAGATTTATGGCGATAAATTGGGTGAGGATTTGCGCCGGGGTGGGCAGCAATTGACCGTAGGCGATGCCTTGCGGTTCGAGCAAGCCCATACGAAAGGGGATGACCGCCAAGCCTGCCATAACCAGATTGGAGAGGGGTCCTGCGAAGGAAACCCACATCATGGCAGAACGGGAAGTGCGCCGCAGGACGTAGGGGTTGATCGGCACGGGTTTTGCCCAGCCGAAGCCGGCGATGATGAGCAACAGAGAACCCATCACGTCCAGGTGCACCAGGGGGTTGAGGGTCAAACGCCCGTTCAGGCGCGGGGTATCGTCCCCGAAGTAATTCGCCATCCAGGCGTGGGCAAACTCGTGCCCGGTGAAGGCGACGACGAGAACGAATATGTTGGCAATTAGCATTGCCGGAGGAATGTTGAACATAAGAAACTCCTTTGCCTGAATTATAACACATTGGATAGCAGCCCTGCCAAAGCACGGCGTCGCTTTGGCTACTTTGTCTGATAAGCTCGTCCAGCTTTTTCGCTTCGGCTTCCCATCCAGCAAACGTGTAAAAATCATCCTGTTAGAGGGTGTAAAATTGACATTCTCATTTTCCTGTACTATAATTAATGGTATACAGTTGAATTCTTTGCTGTTGCGTTGGTGTTTGCATTGAAAAATCAATAATTCGCCTTGCGGTTGGCGTGGTCTCATCGTTCCCTAGCTCACTGAGCATCAATATCATATATTCCATAAAGAGACTGGCGCTTGCCGGTGTGTGGCGTTTAATCTGATGTGGATTTAGCGTGAATGGCACACGCCAGACTGTTTGAGTCTGTCTGGTGTATGCCTGGAACAGTGAGTTAATGAATCAATGCGTTTTACCCGCGTTTTCATTTGCAATATGCCATGAGAAGCGGCTTATTATCTATTCTTAGGGGTAGGAGGATTGTATGAGCAAACGATTGTGGCTTTTGAACTTGGTGATGATCATAGTTATGGCTGCGGCGACGCCGATTGGGGCGGGCGCCGCATATCTGCCGGATGACCCCCCGCCTGGAGAAACACCGGGCGGCGAAGCGACGGCAGAACCAAGCGCAACGGTGGAAGCTGTGTCTACACCAGTTGGTAGCGAAGAAACTCCCCCAGTAGAAGCGACGCCGCAGGCAGAAGCGACCACAACGGGCGAGGCTGATATAGAGGCGGCTGCGGTGGGCGCCAGCCCAAGCCAGGGCATTACCATCCACCTGGACGTTTCCGGCAGCTTGCAGTTCGGGAAGGATAAAAACGGATTGGACGTCATCAGCCTGCCTGGCTTCAGCAGCGGTGGTCTGCCCGGCGCGCCGGCGTTGCCGAGCAAGCTTCTCTACTATGCCATCCCGCCCGACGCTGACCCAGCCACGCTGCAGGTGGAAATAACCTCCATGCAGGCGCAAGAGAGCGTCGGGGAATTCAACGTCGCGCCTGTCCTACCGCCCGCCATGCAGAGTGAGGTTGCCGCGCCCACCAGTGAGCGCCCAGCCCCTCCGCAGCGACAAGAGGCGCTGCAGAATGGACGCCTGGCGTCTATCTACGAAGCCAACACCATGTATCCCGCATCCCCGGTAAGCCTGGAAAGCGTGTCGCAGATGCGCCGCTGGCGTTTCGTCAGCCTGGTATTCACGCCGCTGCAATACAACCCGGTTAGCAAACAGGTGCAGCTCATCACCAGTGTGGACGTGCGCATCGGTTTCGAAAACGGCGCGCTGCCGGAGGGGATGAACGACACCTTCATGGATGAGAACGCGGCGGAGATGTTTGCGAATTACAGTGAGGCGCTGCAATGGTACCCCACCCGTTCCGAGACAGCCGCCACCAACGCCGGTGCGATGAACTTCGTCGTCATCACCACGAATACGATCTACAGCGCCGCGCAGACGCAGATTAACGCCTTGTTATCGGATAGGCAGGCGCGCGGCTTGACCACCGCAGTCATCACCGAGACGCAATACGGCGGTTTGACCGGCGAAAGCCCTAACGGCACAGCGCAGAAGATCCGCCAATGGCTGAAAAACAACTACGTTTCGCAGGGGATTCAATATGTGCTGCTCATCGGCAACCCGGATCCACTCAGTAACTACGGCGGCGACACCGGCGGTGATGTGCCGATGATCTTGTGCTGGCCGACAACAGATTCAGGCTATTACCTCGATTCTCCATCGGACTATTATTACGCCGACCTGACCGGCGATTGGGACCTGAACAACGACACAGATTTTTGTGATTATCCGCTGGGCGACATGGGAAGCGGCGGGGTTGATCGCGGCGCCGAAGTTTACGTCGGGCGCATTCCTGTGTATCAGGCGGTTTCGGGCTGGCAGACCACCCTGCAGAACATTTTACAGAAGACGTTGGATTACTCCAATCAAACCAGCATCGCCTGGCGTAAGACCGCCCTGCTGCCGGAAAGCTTTTCAGACGCCAGCACGGACGGCGCCTACCTGGCGGAAGCCATGAAAAGCAACTATCTGAATGCGCGCGGTTACACTTCTTACACCCTTTACCAACAGGGAAGTTGGAACTCCGCTGCAAATTCCATCTACGCCAGCAACCAGGAACTGCGCGGCGGCAACGTGCTCAACCGCTGGCGCTCAAATTATTACGGGATTGTGGACTGGTGGGGGCATGGCAGTGAAACCGGCGCTTACATCGGCTACGGCTCTTCGGATGACGGCACGATATTGTATTACACAGACGTTACCCAGTTGAGCAACACCTATCCGGCGATTGTCTATCAGACCTCGTGTACGAATGGACACCCGGAGACGAACAACAACCTGGGCTTTTCCCTGCTGAAACAAGGCGCGGTGGGCACGTATCCCGCCTCGCGCGTCTCGTGGTACAGAGTGGGAACCTGGTCACCGGAACGCACCTACTCCGACAACGCCGCTCTGGGTTACTATATTATGAGCCGCATCACCAACGGGGAAAAAATGGCGCAGGCTCTCTTTACCGAGAAAAGCATGGGCGGATTGGGTTGGACCGGGCAATCATGGATGAACCTGTTTGATTTCAACCTGTACGGCGACCCGTTTGTAACCATCAACGACACCACTGTAGGTCCCCCAGCGCCGACGGCGCAGTACCCCAACAGCACGGCTGGTTCGCCCACGCCTACGTTCCGCTGGTCTCAAGTATCCAGCGCGACGGGCTATAACCTGTATATTTACACATCTGCGAACGCGCTGGTGTTCAGCGGGGCGGTTACCCCCACTTGCGACGGGACAGCCTGCCGTTATGTTTATTCGGCGGGTCTATCTTTGGGAAGTTACAAGTGGGCGGTGAAAGCGCGCAATGCAGATGGGTACAGCCCGACCAGTAACTGGCTGAATTTTAGCCTGGCTGCACCACCAGCGCCGACGCCGCAGTCTCCCAGCGGCACGGCAGGCTCGGCGACGCCGATTTTCAAATGGACGCAAGTGTCCGGCGCGACCGGCTACAACCTGTATATCTACACCTCCTCCAATACACTAGTATTCAGTGGTGCGGTATCTCCCACCTGTGACGGGACTGCGTGCCGGTATACTTATAGCACCGGTCTGGCGTTTGGAAGTTACAAATGGGCGGTAAAATCCAGGAACGCAATTGGATACAGCGCCACCAGCAACTGGCTAAATTTCAGTTACG
>CAZGDA010000093.1:0-9979 GCA_964524425.1 uncultured Anaerolineaceae bacterium
TTCTAATGTACATTCTCAACAGCATCCAGGATGGAGTCAGCGTGTTGGATAGAGATTTAAACGTCCGTTTCGTCAATTCCTCCATGCAATACTGGTATCCGAACTTGAGTAATTTTGTGGGCGAGAAGTGTTACAGCGTCTATCATCACCGCAAGCAGCCTTGTACGATCTGCCCTGTGCTCGAGGCTATCGAAAGCAAAACCCCCATGATGAGAGTGGTCAAATACTCCCTCGATGGAGACGATAAAGGCTGGCAGGAATTGTTTGCCGTGCCTATTTTAGACGCAAACGAAAACATTTGGGGTGTATTTGAGTACGTGCGCGACATCACTTTCCAATACAAGATCGAACGCGAATTGAACGCCCTGCTGCAGCGCTTTGAAAGCCTGGAAAAGAAGAACGAGGCGCTCACGCAATTGCTGATGCAGCGCCGCCATGATATGGAGCAATTCGAGCAGACCGTAATCTCCAACGTGGAGAAATTCATCAAGCCATCTCTGGAATATCTAAAGCACAAAACAGACGCAGGTGACGTTGAACTGGTAGAAAGCCTGATTGACGAGATCGTTTACCCAATCACAAAAAAACGCCCCTCGAAGATGGAGGAGCTGACTTCGCGCGAGATTCAAATCTCTGCCCTGATCAAAGAAGGTAAGACGAGCAAAGAAATAGCCGAAGCGTTATGTATTTCAACCAAGACGGTGGAATATCACCGCGCTAACATTCGCAAGAAGCTTGGGCTGAACACACTTGGCGAAAGCGCCGCCAATTTGCGTTCCTATTTGATGACGCATTTTTAACGCCACCTCTCACCTGGTTGCATTTCCTTGAAAGATCACCGGCAATCGGGACAAATCCCAAACAGAATTAGATGATTGGTTGAGATATTAAAGCCAGTCTTGTTCTCTAAAACGTTGAAAAAAGTGGCTACATCGCCGTGCTCAAGCGTTAAAACCCGGTGGCATTTCTGGCAAACGAGGTGATGATGCATCCCATTCGTAACGGCTTCGTACACTGCCGCACCTGTCCCCATATCCGATACAGATATTTGTCCGGCTTCCGCTAAACGCTCCAGGGCGCGGTACACCGTCGAGGGGTTCACCGCCGGAAGCCGCTCGCGAATGCACTCGTAGACTCCCTGCGCGGTCAAGTGTGTGTTTTCGTGCTGGAGTGCTTCTAAAATGGCGATATTTACAGATGAAGTACGCATATACTTTTATTATAACTTAAATTTTCACCTGACTTTCACCATAATTATAACGCAAAGATTTGCATTTGCAAATAAATGGATTATAATAGAATCAATCAATATTCCATCCTTTAAGGAGATCCTTGCTATGTTTTCATCATCCCTACCTAGTCTCGAACCCATGCACATTCCAGACGGGTTCCTTTCTGTTGCAGTCTGCCTGATTTTATGGGTAATTTCCATCGCCGGCATTGCAATCGCCCTGCGTCGCGTTTCAAAGGACATGGACGAACGCCAGATACCCCTGATGGGTGTGCTGGCGGCGGCAATTTTCGCCGGACAGATGCTCAACTTCAGCGTAACCGGGGGCACTTCCGGGCACCTGCTTGGCGCCGCCCTGGCTACCATCCTGCTCGGTCCCTGGGCAGCCGTGCTGGTGATGACCTGTGTAGTTTCCACCCAGGCTTTGATCTTTCAGGACGGCGGCGTCTTGGCGTTAGGAGCTAATCTATTTAACATGGCTATTGTGGGAGTATTCGTATCCTACGCCGTCTACCAACTCGTCTTGCGTCTGCTTCCTAATAAACCCTGGACAAAACTCGCCGGGGGATTCATTGCAGCCTGGACGTCCATTTTCATCGCCTCCTTAGCTTGCGCTCTGGAATTAGCCGTCTCCGGAACGTCCCCTGCCAACATCTCCGTCCCTGCTATGGGTGCAATTCACGCTTTAATTGGCGTCGGAGAAGGGCTGATCACCCTCGGCGCGCTGGCGTTTTTGCTTGCCACTCGCCGCGATCTGCTGGATGAGAGTGCAGCTCGCGCAAGCAGCAGCCGCGCCGTAATTCTCGTCGGCGTGCTAATAGCCCTGGCTCTGGCTATCCTCTCTCCGCTGGCGTCTTCTCACCCAGACGGTTTGGAATGGGTGGCAGAACAGAAAGGATTTTTGGAAACAGCCCAGGAACCCTTCTATACTATCATTCCTGATTACGTGATGCCCGGTATCGCCAACGAAGCCATCGCCACGATCGTCGCTGGCGTAGTCGGTGCAATTATTGTTTTAGCCATAGCCAGCGCAATCGCCTACAGCCGCCGCAAACGCACCGCGTAATTTACTTCGATCATTCAATCTACAATCAATCTACAATGGCTTCTTTTACTCTTGAACCCTACCAGTCAGGCAACAGCTCCATCCACGACATGGATGCGCGCCTCAAATTACCCATTGCATTGGCAAACGTATTTCTCATCGCCATTCTACCCGCCTCTGCCTGGCAAATGTACATTGTGTTGTTTACGTTAAATCTGGCTGTTGCCTGGCTGGCTGGGGTTAAACTGTCTTACTTCCTGAAACGCTCATTACTGGTGTTGCCGTTCGCCCTCGCCGCCCTGCCAATCATTTTCACCCTGCCTGGTGCAACAGCCTTTTCCTTCGCTTTCGCCGGTTTACACGTACCGATCAGCCAAAACGGGCTGATCCGGTTCGGCAGTATATGCGCCAAGAGCTGGCTTTCCGTCCAGGCAATCGTTATCCTCACCGCCACCACAAGCATGCCCGACTTGCTTAAAGCCATGCGCGCCTTTCATTTACCGCGTCTACTCGTGGCAATCACCGGCTTGATGTGGCGCTACCTGTTTGTCATTGTAGAAGAAGCCAGCCGCTTACTGCGCGCCCGCACTGCGCGCAGCGGTTGTGCATCTTTGAACACCCGCCAGGGCGGCACGCTCGTCTGGCGCGCTCGCGTCACTGGTGGCATGGCAGGCAGCCTTTTCTTGCGTTCCATAGAGCGCAGCGAACGCGTCTACGCTGCCATGCTGGCGCGCGGCTACGACGGCGAAACGCGCAGCCTGCCTGTGCCCCCCTTACCGCGCCAAAGCCGCATGGCGTTAACCGCTTCCTTTTGTTTTATGCTGGGTCTGTTTATATTGAGTATAATATTCACATGACCTGTGCACTAGAAGTAAAACATCTTTCATTTACCTACCCCGATGGAATGCAAGCGCTGTCCGATTTCTCTCTCAATGTCGAACGCGGACAGCGTGTTGCCCTCATCGGACCCAACGGCGCAGGAAAGTCCACCTTCCTGCTGCACCTGAATGGCATCCTCCAGGGCAAAGGCGAGATTCGCGTCTGCGGGCTGCCCGCAGACAAAGCCAACCTGCCGCGCATCCGCGCCCTGGTTGGCATGCTTTTTCAAAGCCCCGACGACCAATTATTTTCACCCACCGTCTTTGAGGACGTTGCGTATGGTCCCATTTACCAGGGATTACCCCGTGACGTGATTGAGGGGAGAGTGGATGAGGCGTTGGCGTCTGTAAATATGAGCGCCTTTAAAAATCGCGTGCCCTATCACATGTCCATTGGCGAGAAGAAAAAGATCTGCCTTGCCAGCGTGCTTTCCATGCAGCCAGAGATCCTTGTTCTGGACGAACCTTCCGCCGGATTGGACCCACGCGCCCGGCGCAGCTTAATTCACCTCCTCATGTCGCTGCCACAAACCATGCTCATTGCGACCCACGATCTTGAAATGGTCAGGGCGTTGACCCGCCGCACTATCCTGATAAATCAAGGTATAATTGTAGCGGATGGAGAAACCCACCTCATCTTGAGCAACGAACGCTTATTGATTGAAAACGGATTGTAAGCTCGTTGTGCTCACCTGCTAAAAACCTGATGGGGTTCAACCAGGTCTTTAGCGTTATATAATTCTTTCTTTCCGTCCAGGCTTTCTGTCTTATTTCCTTGTTGAGCGGTGTTATATAAGTAGAGACACAACCATGAACAAGGCAATCAATGAACGGAGAGTCAACAACGATGACGGATTCTAAGGTGATATCCATGACTTCACCCACACAACGCGCCGGAACGTCCACATGGGAAATCAAACGCCGGTTTGACGACATCTTTCTCGAACATTACCCGCGCATACACGGATTTCTAACGCGGCTTCTTGGCGATCACGCCGAAGCAGAAGATTTAGCGCTGGAAACCTTCCTGCGCTTGTATGACCAGAGCGAAAACCTCAACCAGAAAGATTTCAACGTCGCAGGGTGGCTTCATCGTGTATCTCACAACCTTGGTCTTAACGCCATACGCAGTCGCAAACGACGCCAGCAATACGAATTGGCTTCAGGAATGCAGACGCTGCTTTCAACCGCCGCAGACAGCCCGGCAGAGGCTTATGATGTCGAAGAAGCCCGGCAATCTCTACGGCAGGTCTTAGCCCAAATGCCCCTTCGTCAATCCCAATTGCTCGTCATGCGCTACTCTGGCTTGTCCTATCAAGAAATTGCTACTGTTCTGGGCGTCTCACCAACATCCATCGGTCCGCTTTTGGCTCGGGCGGAAGCTGAGTTTGAGAAACGCTACCGCTCCACTATGGAAGAAGGAGGCTAACGTGCACATTACAGATGGACAACTCCGTGCATATTTAGACGGGGAAACCTGTGAGGGTGTTTCTTTAGAAACCATCGAAAAACACCTGCTCGGCTGTTCCCTGTGCCGCCAGCGATTACAGGAAATCAACCAGCGCTCGCTGTTTATCAAACAACAGTTTGCCGCACTCCTCCACCCTGCCGCTGAGATACCTCCAGTCTCCAAACGCGCCAGCCGCCTTGCATTAGCGAACCTGAAGAAACAAATCCAGAAAAAGGAGCCTTCAATTATGTCAAAACTGTTTGATGTCAAATTTCGCCCCGCCTGGGCGGCTGTTATCGTGATTACCCTCTTGGTCATAACCTTGAGTTTTCCAACCGGACGAACCTGGGCAGGTGAATTTCTGGGCTTATTCCGCGCCCAGCAGGTACGTGTCATCCCTATTGATGCAAGCGGAATGTCGCAATACAACGGGGATACCACACTTGGCAAAGAAATCGGCGACATGGTATCCAAATCCATCACCGTTAAAAAAGAGCCAGGAAAACCGCGCCTCGTCGTTGACGCACAGGAAGCTTCTCAGTTAACAGGATTCGCAGTGCGCCTGCCTGCACAACCTTCTTCACAAATGTACGTACAAGAAGGCAGCGCATTTGATATCGTGGTAGACCGCCCGCGCGTCCAGGCGCTTTTGAATGAAATCGGGCGCACCGACTTAGTCTTGCCCGATTCCCTCGACAACGCCATAATTTCTATGGACATCCCCACCGGTGTTGCCGCCGCCTATGGCACCTGCCCTGACTTTGTTGCTGAGGAAAACGAAACAAACGACATGTCTTCCGATATCAAGCGTCAGGATTATCCAGACTGCCTCTTGCTGGCTGAAATCCCCAGCCCAACCGTCAACACGCCGCCTAATTTAGACGTTGCCAAACTTGCCGAAATCGGGCTTCAGTTTTCAGGTATGCAGCCAGACGAAGCTCGCGCTTTTACCGAAAGCGTGGACTGGACCTCTTCGCTGGTTGTGCCCATTCCCAAGCAAGACGCCACCGTCGAGCAAGTTACCGTGGATGGCGTCGAAGCAACCCTCATCACCAGAGATGCCGGCTACGCCCCTCGCTACGTCCTCTTGTGGATCAAGGACAGCATCATTTACAACATCAGCGGCTGGGGAGTAGATGCCAGCCGAGCCATCGAAATAGCCAACTCGTTGAAATAAATATGTCCGTCTCGTCATCGCCTTACGCAATCGAAACCAAAAATCTAAAGAAAGCCTTTGGCGATAACGTCGCCGTCAAAGCTCTCACCCTGCAGGTTCTGCAGGGTGAGGTTTTCGGCTTTCTTGGTCCCAATGGAGCCGGTAAAACCACTTCAATTAAAATGCTGTTGGGATTAATTACACCGACCTCGGGAGAAGCTGACATCCTTGGTGTCTCCATCCACAATTCGTCTGCCGCCCAGGCAGCCCGGGCGCGCGTGGGCTTTCTGCCGGAACATTTCCGGTTCCACGAATGGTTGTCTGCCGACGAATTTCTCACCCTGCACGGGCAGCTTTATGGCATGGACTGGCATCCCCTACAAAAACGCATCGCCTCACTTCTCGATCTGGTCGGTCTTACTCCTTTCCGTAAAAAATACTTGCGCACGTTCTCAAAAGGAATGCTCCAGCGCATCGGACTGGCGCAGGCTTTGTTAAACTCACCCGCCCTGGTCATACTAGATGAACCAACTTCCGGTTTAGACCCCGTGGGCAGGCGCCTGGTGCGCGATATTGTCAACGACTTGCGCCAGCAAGGTACGTGTGTGTTCATTAACTCCCATCTCTTGAGTGAAATTGAAATCGTGTGCGACCGCGTGGCGTTCATCAAGCACGGAGAAGTCATCCGGATCACAGAATTGAACACCTTGGGAAGGCTGCAACCAACGGTTAAGATCCACGCCAAAAACATTCCTGAATCTGCCCTCGCCGGTCTATCGAATTGGGGCAGCGTCGTGGAAAACGAGGATGGGGAGCGAATCACCATGACCATAACCGCAGAAGAATTTATCCCTTCCATCGCACGGCATTTAGTGGAAAGCGGCGCAGAAGTATATGCGCTCACCCCGCAACGTGTTTCCTTGGAAGAATTATTTATCCAAACCCTTGGAACGGATGGAGGACTATGAAACCCTCTCTCATTATCGCCCGTCTCACGTTTCACGAAGCCCTTCGCCGCCGCGTTATCACTGCCGCCTTAATCCTCGGTCTCGTGTTCCTCGTCGTCTATAGTGTCGGCTTTTTCATGCTCAACCGAGAAATGGCATTGCACCCCCTTGATGGAATTCTAAACGTTCTGGCGCTGAAAGAATACTACAACTTCTTAAATCTCGCTGGGCTATATGCAGTAAATTTCCTGTGTGTTGCTATGGCAGCCCTTCTGGCAGCAGACACTCTGGCAGGTGAAATCAACACCGGCACAATTCAAACCCTGACCTCAAAACCCATCCAACGCTCCAGCGTTGTTTTCGGAAAATGGCTTGGCTACGCAATTCTTTTAGCAGCCTACTTACTGCTCATGGCAGGTGGTGTTGTGCTAAGTGTTTGGGCACAATCCGGCTTCACCGCACCCAATCTGTGGCAAGGAATCGGCTTGATTTATCTGGAAAGTTTGTTGATCATGTCAACCGCCATGATGTGTTCCAGCCGTTTTTCCGCCATGGCAACCGGCGCCACCGTCTTTGGGCTGTACGGCATGGCTTTTATTGGTGGATGGATTGAACAATTTGGCTCCTTTGCACAAAGCCAAACCGCCATTCAAGTTGGCATTATCTCCAGCCTGATCATCCCCTGCGAAGCCCTGTGGCGTCGCGCCGCCTATGAGATGCAATCTCCGCTTGCCGGAATCGTCGGCATGACCCCCTTCCACACCATCTCCGTTCCCAGTCCAGCGATGGTCCTTTATGCGTTCCTATATATTATTTTAATGCTCGGATTAACCATCCAACATTTCAACACGCGCGATTTATAAATCGCATCCATGGAACACAACCATGCTCCCTCTTCAGCCCGCCAAACCGATGAGGGAGCATTTTCATCTTTTCACCCAATACAATTTTCGTAGGCGTATGAAATCGAAAAATAATCATGGCTTTTCAGCGCTCACCCACAGGTGTTCACCGTCGCTGATAAGCTCGATCCAGCCGTTTTCATCCGTGCGCAGCACAGGATATCCTCGCAAAGCCTTGAGCGCCGAAGGGCTGGCGCGTTCTGAAGCGCTCAACAGCACAAGCCTGGGGCGTAACTCCGCTACCCAATCTGACGGGTTAAGCGCTGCGCTGCCTCCATCTGCCAGCAGGTAAACAGTTACCGGAAAAACGCGGCTTTCCTCTTTCAAGTTCTGCAGCAATTCTTTATCCAGTCCAATCGGCAGCAGGGCACGAAAATTGCCATACTCCAATAAAACAACCGCGCCGCGCTGACTCGTCCTCAGAATGTGCAAAAATGTGCCGTCTCCAAAATCCAGGCTGTGCCCGTCTTGCGCGTGAAGAATTGGCAGACCGGCTTCAACAAGCGCATGATAAAAAATGCGCGCCTCAATAGATGCGTCCGCTGAGCCTGCCCACAGAATGTTTTCCGTCGGAAACCGCTGCAGGATTTGCGGCAGAGCGCGCGTCTGCTCTGCCCCCGTCCCCGCCACCACAAGGTAATCCAAGCGGCGCGCTAAAATTGGCAAGCGGCGCCCCAGTCCATCCGATAACAGGCTGGCTTTCGTTCCGCCGCCGACGAGCACCTGCCTGCCCGTTGGCGCCTGGATGAGAATTGCTTCCCCGCCGCCGCTATCCAACACCGTTACGTGCAGGTTCCCATCCCCCGCCCGCAAGGCGTTTTGCCACACAATAATCGTAACGACTCCCAAACCTGCCAGCAGCGCCAGGGGAGAAACCAGACGCAGCGCTTGCCGAAAATGAATTTGCATAAACGTAATTCCAAAAAGACAGGCATAAAACAGCACCAAAAAGACGAACGGAAAACCACTCAAAACGACCACACCACCTGCAAACCCGGCAAAAAATTCCACCAGGCGAATGGTATACAGGAGAAAAGGGTACTCCAATAATCCAGCCGCCCTGCCCAATGTCGCATCCAATACACCCAACCCAGCCGCCAACCCGCCCAGAACCATCACCACGGGTTGAGCTGGCAGCACAAGCGGATTTACGAATATACTGTTTAGCGACAAACGTTGGAAATGATACAAAACAATTGGTAAAGTGGTTAATTGGGCTGCCAGGGTGAACAAAAAATATTCGCTGACCGGCTTTGTGATACGCTGTACTGCGGTCTGCGGCAAAACACGTCCGGCAAGACGCGTGAACGCCTGGGCAAAAGGTTCCGCGTACAGAATCAGCCCTAAGGTGGCGCCAAACGATAATTGAAATCCAACCTCCCAGGGTAAACGCGGGTTGATCAAACACATCAGTGCCGCCGTGAAAGCCAGAGAATTAAGTCCATCCTGCCTCCGTCCAATCTGACGCGCAAACAACGCCAGTCCGCCCATAATTGCTGCCCGCACTACCGAGGCGGAAGCCCCAACGAGCAGAGTGTATAAAGCAATCCCTAAAATAGACGCGACCAGCCCCTTCCAGCGCCCCCACACCCGCCCGCATACAAGCGCAAACAGCGCCGCAACAATCCCGATATTAAATCCAGAAATTGCGATAATGTGAGTCGTGCCGGTATCTTGAAACGCTTTTTGCACCGCCACAGGAATGTTCTTGTCTTCTCCAAGCAATATCCCCGCCAGCAGTGAGGCTTCCGGGTCTGGCAAAATACGATAAATCGAATCGAGAACGCGGCTCTTTACGGCGTATAATCCAGCCCAAAACGGGCTGCCTTTGTTTTCTCCCATGGGAACGACCTGGATTGCTTGCATCACGCTGTATATATTTTGCACGGCTAAATATTCGGCGTAATCAAAACCTTCCACTTCCGGCGGCGATTCGATCTTCCCCTGCACCTGCACAACGTCGCCATATTTCAGCGGCGGCGCGTCGCGCACACTGACGAGCAGCAACCCATTCACCGCAATGTAATCTTCACCTGTCTTTCCCAGAACTTGCAGTCTAGTTACAGATACCTTCAGGAAAGTGCGCGTATCGCGCACGTCTGCCGGCTCGTTTAGAATCCCCTCCACCACAAAATCACGCCCATCCTCGTTATACCAGGCTATAAAACTGGCGTGGTCTGGCGGCAACGCTGACGCAAACCGGGCTGCCCCCAGGCTAACACCAACGAGAAGAACGCAGAACGGCAGTCTCACGTTATCTTGCCAAAGAATCTGCCACCGCGAAAAATAGTCCTTGTTTCCTGGAATCGGAAACGCATTTGGAAATTGTCTGTAAAAAAACTTCAACAGGAAAGAAAAAACAACACAAGC
>CAZGDA010000094.1:0-9891 GCA_964524425.1 uncultured Anaerolineaceae bacterium
GCAGCCACTCAGGCATTTACCCAGCAATGTGATGTTATCGTAGATGGACCATTTATTAAAGGTATGCGCAGGTTTGATCTGAAATATCGAGGCTCAGCAAACCAGCGTATAATTTTGGTAAAAGAAAGCCTGGCACAAAGGAAAATAGTAGAATGGCACTCAACGACCTGACCTTACCAAAAACAGAATGACAATCTGGTACATAGCTTTAAAGAAGACTGTACTATCAAAATTGCCAAACCCTGTGATACAATGTATTAATAGAAATTCCCAAAGGGCAAACCGGCGGGAAATATTATACATAGAGAAAAATGACGATCAGACCTGTACATCTTCTACTGATTGCCGCGTTGGGCGCCTTGTTCGCCCTTTCTTTCCTTGCACAGAGCACGGTATCTGCTGCCCCTGGCACAACCCCAATCGTCCTTCCGGCGACGCAAACCCCTGCCCCCGCTATCGTACTGCCCAACCAGCCGCGTCCGCATTACACTTTCAGCGTGGATTTTAATTACCAAAACCATACCCTCGCCGTCATCGAGGATGTAGATTACGTTAACGTTACCGGCGAAAACCTGGACGATTTGCTATTAATCGTCCCTCCCAACCAACGTAAGGACGTGTTCTCCATAAATTCGATAACCTGGGCAGACGGGAGCGCAATTCAGGCGTACCGCCTGCGCGGTGGTACACTGCATATCCCTTTGAGAAAGACTCTCAAACCCGCGCAACGCGTGCAATTTCAAATCGCCTATAAAATCACGCTGCCGTTCAGCTCTAAAGTGTTTGGCTATACCTACCGGCAGGCAAACCTGGGCGATTGGTATCCTTTCGTGCCGCTTTACCGCCAGGGCAAAGGCTGGGTGATTCACCAGCCGGGCATGGTGGGTGAGTATCTGGTGTACGACGTCGCCGACTTCGACGTGGATATTCGCCTCGTTGGCGGAGAGAAAAGGGTAACCATAGCCGCGCCCGCGCCCGCACAGTTACATGGCGGCGTTTTCCATTATGAACACAGAGCCGCGCGCAATTTTGCCTGGTCTGCCAGCACCAGATATGAAATTGTGTGGAGCAGAGCCGGGGACGTGAGCATCATGGGTTACGTTTTCCACGAAGACGTGGAAGCCGGTAAATTAGCCGCCGCCCATGCCCGCGACGCACTGACGCTGTTCTCGGAAATGTATTCCCCCTATCCACACCCTCTGCTCACCTTTGTAGAAGCAGATTTTCAGGACGGCATGGAATTTGACGGGATTCACTTTCTCGATCGGGTTTACTTTTCCGAGGCAGTTAAAAATGGTAACACCAGCGGGTTAACCACCCTGACCGTGCACGAAGTGTCTCATCAATGGTGGGGGCAGCGCGTCGGCAGTGACCAGGCGCTGGAACCCTGGCTGGACGAAAATATGGCGATTTACTCCGAATACATCTTCTACGAGAAAATGTACCCCTACTCAAAGAAGTGGTGGTGGGGGTATCGCGTGGAGAGCTTTAAGCCTTCCGGTTGGGTGAATTCTGAGATTTACAACTTCACAGATTACCGCGCCTACGTCAATGCAGTCTATTTGCGCGGCGCTCTGTTTATTGACGGTTTACGCAAGACAATGGGAGATGAGGCGTTTTTTGCGTTTTTGAAAGAGTACGAGCGGCGCTGGCGTTACCGCCACGCCACTGGCGAAGATTTTTTCAATCTGCTGCAAGAGATGCACCCGCTTGATCTGGCGCCGTTGTTGAAAGAGTATTTTCACCAATGATGCGATGTTTGGCTGTGATTAAAGTGGTACAATAGGGGTGAGGCAAACATGACAGACGAATCCCAAACAGGCGCGCAGACAGCCCAGACAGACACGGCTGAACTCCCCAATCAGGAAGACAACCGCCAAGAATCTTGGCGCGGGGAGAAGTGTTCTCCTTCAGATCGCTGGCGCGAATGGGAAAATTTTAGGAGCGAGAAGCGCGCCGAGAAGTGCGAAAGGCGCAGACAACACCTGGAAGAATTTAAGAATTGGACCCACGCTGACGAAGAGCCTTTTCATCGCCCCAGCGACCCGCTGGGAGCGCTGGTGTGGGCTTCTATCTTGGTGTGGGCAGGTGTAATCCTGCTCGCCAATAACCTGGGCTGGTTGGAAGTGTGGCTGGAAAGTCTCTCCTCGCTGGGGTTAGGCGCGCTAGATTTCTCGCTGGGCGTGTTGTCTATCGTCTTTTTAGGTATGGCGCTCATCCTGCTGGGAGAAGTGGCGCTGCGTCTGCTGGTGCCGGCGTTCCATCGTCCCGTGTTGGGCACCCTGATTTTAGCTGTTGTTTTATTGGGCGTGGGGCTAGATGGCGTGATCGCCTGGAATTTGGTTTTGCCCGTTCTCTTGATTTTGATTGGAGTCTATATTATTTTGGGCGGGTCGCTGCCCCGGCGCAGTTAACGTTCCAGCCAGATGGTAACCGGACCGTCGTTGAAGATTTCTACCAGCATAGATGCGCCAAATTCCCCCGTCTGGGTGGGCACGCCTTGCTGGCGCAGCAGGTTGGTGAAACATTCCACCAACGGAGCCGCCACGTCTGGCAGGGCAGCATCCGTGAACGCCGGGCGGCGTCCCTTGTGCGTGTCGGCGTAGAGGGTGAATTGCGAAACGACGATCGCTTCCCCATGCGCATCTAACACGGAAAGATTCATTTTCCCGGCTTCGTCTTCAAAAATGCGCAAATTGGCAATTTTTTCCGCCAGAAAGCGCGCCTGTTCTTCGCCGTCTTGCGCGGCAATGCCCAGCAAGATCAACAGCCCGCGTTGAATCTCGGCGATGCGCTGCCCCTGTACCGTAACCGAAGCGCGACAGACACGCTGGACGAGGGCGCGCATGGCGGGTGCTTACTTCCACTCCATGCCGATGGCGCTGCGCACCTTGCGCAGGGTCTGGGAAGCCACCGCCCTGGCGCTCTGCGCCCCTTGCGCTTGCAGCTTTTCCAGTAAGCCGGGTTCGGTGGTGATGCGCCTGTATTCTGCCTGAATGGGAGCCAGTTTTTCCACCACCAGGTCTCCCAGTTCTTCTTTCAGATGCTTGTAGCCCTTATCGGCAAAGTGCGCTTCGATTTCCGCCACAGATAGCCCGGAGAATTGTTGATAGATCGTGAGTAAGTTATATAAACCGGCGCGTTCCGGGTTGTTGTCGAAGACGATGCCGCGCTGCGAATCGGTGGTGGCGCGCTTAAACTTGCGCCGGATTTCATCGGGGCTGTCCAGCAGGTTAACGCAGCCATCCTGGTCATCGTCAGATTTGCTCATCTTGTTTTGTGGTTTAGATAAAGACATGATGCGCGCTCCAACCGGGCGGATGAGCGCTTCGGGAACGGTGAAGGTTTCTCCATAGCGGAAGTTGAAACGCTGGGCGACGTCGCGCGTCAGCTCCACGTGCTGGCGCTGGTCTTCCCCCACCGGCACGTAATTTGCCTGATAGAGCAAAATGTCCGCTGCCATGAGCGCCGGATAGACGAGAATACCCGCTCCGATGCTGTCCTGGTCGCCCATCTTCTTCGCCTTGTCTTTGAATTGCGTCATACGTTCCAGCCAGCCCACTGGCGTCATGCAGGTAACGACCCAGGATAGTTCCATGTGTTCGTACACGTCCGACTGGAAGAAAACCGTCGTCTTTTGCGGGTCCAGCCCGCAAGCCAGCAAGAGTGCAAACAAATTGCGCCGCTGCGTGCGCAGGTAATCCGCATCCGGCAGAACGGTGATGGCGTGGTAATCGGCAATCATATAAAAGTTGACGAATTTTTCCTGATCCGCCACCCAATGCTGGACGGCACCGATGTAATTACCGATGTGTATGTTGCCGGTGGATTGGATTCCGGATAAGACGACAGGTTTGGTCATACATTGCTCCTGCTGTGTTTAATCAATTCCAATATCTCATCAATATCAGCGCGCTTGCGGCTTTGCAATTTGGAAAACACAAGCCGTCCGTTGACGGTTACTTCAAAACGTCCGCCATCTGAAGGGACGAGGAGCAGAGAGGTGATCTCTTCTTCCATCTCCTGCAATATTCTTTCCGTCAAGCCCACGGCTAGACGGGCAAGTTTTCAGACGCGACAATATTCGATCTCGACCTTCAACATATTGCTTCAAAGCCCGCTGTTTGGGAAGGGCGAACCGTCCACGGCATGGTATTTTGCCTGAAGATGGTTCGCCCCGCTCGTCCGTAGAGATTACTTCATCTCGCCGGAATAAATTTTCATAATGCTATCCAGCAAAGCCAGGGCGGCTTTCTTTTCGCGCTGGAAGACGTTGCGTCCGATGATGGAGCCGTAACCGCCGCCGTCGCGGATGGCGCGCATTTCGTCCAAAACGGCTCCGTCGTCGTCTTTCTTGGCGCCGCCAGAGAAGATGACGATCCGCCGTCCGTTAAATGCGCTCTGCACAACGTGAGCCACCCGCTCTGCCAATGTGGCGCGGGCGATGTTGTACTTCTCGTAGACTTTCTTGGCTTCTGCTTGTTCGAGGAAATCCGAGGGCAGTTTGACCTTGATGATGTTGGCGCCAAGCTGGGAGGCGATTTGCGCCGCGTAAGCCGCCACGTCCAGGGCGGTTTCACCCTCTTTACTGAGGGAACTGCCGCGCGGGTAAGACCAGACCACCACGGCTAAACCAGCCGATTTTGCTTCGCGGGTCAGCTCGCGCAGTTGTTCGTAGAGCAAGCGGCGTTCGGCGGTGCCGGGGTAAATGGTGTAACCGATGGCGACGCAGCCCAGGCGCAGCGCGTCGGCGACCGTTGAGGTCTGGGCACCGAGGGGGTCTTTTTCGTCTTGCAGCACGTCGTGGTTGTTGACCTTGAGGATGAGCGGAATCTGACCGGCGAATTCCGCAGCACCGGCTTCCAGGAAGCCTAACGGAGCAGCGTAGGCGTTGCAGCCCGATTCGATGGCGAGCTGGAAGTGATAGCGCGGGTCGTAGCCGAGGGGGTTCGGGGCAAAGCTGCGCGCCGGACCGTGTTCAAAACCCTGGTCCACAGGCAGGATGACAAATTTCCCCGTGCCAGCCAGGCGACCATGGTACATCATGCGCGCCAGGTTGGTGAGCACACCCGGGTTTTCACCCGCATAATAACTGAGGATTTCCTTTACTCGATTGGACATTTTATGATTCTCCTTTTTAAATAATATGAATGATTGCGCGTTTCATTATACCTTAAAATACGAGTTGTGTAGAAAAATTTTTCGGGAGGCGCACGAGCCGTTTCCTTGGCGAAGCAACGGGTTCACGATAATCTATCCATTTGGCAGGTGTTCCATCCGAAAAAAGCGCACCGATGCGCGGTGGGGATGCCTAAATTTGTAACGAAAACGCAGCTATCGTTGTGCGTAGGCATACGCCGGGTCAATTCAACGGTTTATAAAAAGGCAGCTTTTGGAGGAGAACGCGCTCTTTGCCAATTATATAAGCGCCCATCCACAGGAAAACAATCAGACAGCAGATGATTTGCACAACGGCGTAAATGTATATGCACAACGAATGCAGTCCGTTCCAAAAAGCGAATTTTAGTGTGTGCTTGCCCTGCGGCAGCCAGACTGCTTTCAACGCCAGGTAGGCTCTGGCAAGCGGCACTTCTTTACCGTCTACCCAGGCGTGCCACCCCTCGTGAAAGGCGTCCGCGTAGACCAGCCAGGCGCCGCCGGGGTTGGTTACGTCTGCTTGCACGTCAAGCTGGTTGCGAGTGAAATCAATTACCTGCACCACGCCGTTTGCCCCGTTGGCTGCCGCACGAGCGGGTTCGCTCATTCCCTGCGGTAACTGGATGATGGCGGTGTCGTAGATGTCCGCCGTATCCCGCATCAACTGCACCGCCTGTTCGTCGTTTTCGGCGTAGCGCGCTTGCGTAACCAGGCGGATTTTTGGTGTTTCGCAGCCCAAAATTTGCAGCAACGCCCGATCGCTCCCATCCGCTTTCGGAGAGTATTTGAGCGAGAAAATGGCTGCCTGCGCATCCCATACCTGTGAAAGCCTGTACAGGTTGGCATTGATGAGGTTTAAATTGCTGCGCGGCGCGCAAGGGTCGAAATGTGTATACTCGTAAGTAATCCCCTGCGCAACAAAGTGTTTGTAGGTTGCCTCCAGGTTTTTATAGCGGGGGTTGTTCCCATCCTGCCAGATGCGTTGTTCCCGGTAAACGACTTCGCTCGCCGGCAAGGATTCTTTCTGGATTTCTTGCAGGCTTGGAATAGAAATTTTCATCAGCGTGTTCTGAAAAGAGAGCAGGTCAAACACAAGCCCAATGATCAACAACGTCTCTACGAACGGGAATAAAGGCTGGTCTTTGTTTTTATTCAACAGCGCGGCAAGTATGAGGGCGAGAAAAATACACACTCCATACACAGCCAGGCGCACGGCAAGGGATTTAAACCACACTGTTTGCGTGGAAATCGCCAGCAAGTCGGGGGTGGGAGACCAACCGAAAAACAGGTTGCTCATATCAACCGCAAACGCGATTCCGATCAAGCTGACTGCCCCCGCCTTGACCTTTTCCCCAACGCTCATGCCAAGAAAATGTTCCCAGCCAAAACCGGCGCCCAGGGCGATGATACACAAAAGGACGTTGCTGAGCAGGAAATACCAGCGCATGGTCGCAAAGAAAGGGAAACACGAATAAAAGGCAAGGGTGAAAAAGCCCAACAAGCCTATCCAAACGAAGACAAATCCTGCCCAGAACAGGGATTTGAAGATCGGAATCCTTTCCTTCAGTAAGGCGACCCCGAAAAGCACCAGCGGCAGGAATCCGACGTAAAGGATGTTGAATGCCGCAGTGGTTTGTTCTTTGAATGATATTTTTTCGGGGATGACTCCCACCAGGCTGTGAATGACGTTGGGCAGGATGACGCCTTTACTGGTTTGAACTACGCTGGTAAAAGTGGGCAGACCGGTAACCACGTCTCGATCGCTACGCAGGAAGGTAACCCCGCGTAACGTGGAAAGGTGCAGGTAAACAAACCCACCAGCCAGGAAAATAAAAACCAGAAAGGTGGCGAGGTTTGACCAGGTGCGCGCAGGCACGCAGCGCCAGATATCTCTGTGGTAATAGAGCAATACAGCGAAGATAGTAAGGATGACGACAACGTATAAGACGATGAAATAAATCAATCCAAAACATGAAATCACGCCCACGATGCCCGTCAGCCATAAATATTCTGGGCGGCGCTGGCGGAAGAACAGCAACAGGAACAGCAGCGTGAGCGGAAACCAGGTGATGATGTAAAATGCCACCGAATGGATTCTGACCAAGGGAGTCAGGATACATAAAGTGGAAATGCAAACCAGGTTTACTGTGCTCCTGCGGCGAAAGAGGAAGACGGATAATAAATACATTCCAAAGAGGAAGACACCATCCCGCAAAACAAAGGATAGGCGAAACAACAGAAGCGAGTTTGAAATATTGAGGAGTTTGCCGATCAATATCGTGAACCATTCCACGCTTCCTGTAAGGATAAATCCGGCTTCCGCCGTGCCTCCGTAAGCAAAATATGGAAACCAGAGGGGAATCTGATTGTGCGTCAGGATTTCTTCGTAATATGGGTGGAAATAAAAAGCCGTGAAGAGGGTGTTATCCCATAGTCCAATCGTCAGATAACGGGTATCCAGCAGCAACAGGAGCAACAACAGGATAAGAAAATTCAATCCATGCGGTAATGTTTGTAGTTTATTCCACCAGTTCGATGCCGTTGCCGGCGCAAGACGAGACGGGCTATGATCCACCGCTACCCTCCAAAGGAAACAGGTACTCGCCATGATAATAACACAGGGACATACGGAGTACAAGGAATTTATCTCGATAATTTTTATATTATTAAGGTATAATAACGAAAATATCGCTACACACTCAGTTTCGTGAATCAAAAATGTTAAAACAAGTATCTTCTGAAATCATCCGCAAATTGTACTTTGCAAAATATAACTTAAGCCCTTTCCGTCCGAGTATGTTCTTCACCCACGCCCAAAAACGGATATTATCCATGTTCGGGCTGCGTAAAAAATTCCGTTTGATTGACCTGGCGATAACCTATTCGTGCAACCAGTTGTGTGAACACTGTTCGGCAGCACCGTTAACTTTAAATGCTAACCACCCCCCATTGAAGCTGGAAGATTATCAACGAATTGTGGAAGACGCAGACCAGCACCTGGACGTTCTTTCCTGGAACATCACCGGCGGCGAGCCGTTGTTGACAGATATATTGTGGGATCTTCTTCCCGCACTCAAGCCGCAAACCCACTACATCTCCGTGCAAACCAACGCCACCCTCCTCACCGAGCAGCGGGCGCATAGGCTGGCAAAACTGGGCGTCAATTGCATTACCACCAGCCTGGATAGTAACGACCCTCAAGAACACAACACGTTTCGAGGAATGAAATCCGCCTACGAGAAGACCTTGCAAGGTTTGGAAAACGCCAAGAGAGCCGGTATGCAGATTCTGGTAGCTGGTGTGATCACCCACCAGAATCTGAGAACACCCGAACTGCGTCAGTTGATCAAGAAAGCAAACGACATCGGCGCCATCTTTCTCTACAACCTGGCTGTGCCGTGCGGCAGGTGGGTGGACGAGACCGATATGATTTTGCGCGGCGACGATCGCCAATACTTGAAGCAATTGATGGTTGATTTCCCGCTTTCCTCGACAGACCACGAACCCGGACGGAACGCCATCGGCTGCCCGGCAGGTATGGAAAAAATTTACATCACCGCTTTTGGTGACGTTATCCCCTGTCCGTTTATCCACATCTCTTTCGGAAATGTTCAAGAAGAAGCCTTACATACGATCGTTGATAAGATGCAAAAAGTGGATTTCTTCTCTCAATACCAGCCGGTCTGTATTGCCGCCGAAGACCCTGAAATGCACAAAGTTTTTCGACAGATGAATCAATTCAAACAGTTGCCTGTCAAACATACAGACATCTTCCCGGACGTAAATGAACAACAGCGTACCTCTTGAAAAATCTCACTGTCTGTTTTGCGGAGATGCGCCTGCACAGGTATATTCACGCGGTTACGATTACCTGTATAGCGTAAGCGAACAGGAATTTACTTTCGTGGAATGTAAGCGGTGTGGTCATATCTACCTCGATCCCCGTCCAACACCACAGGCTGCGCCCTTGATCGACCCGCCCAATTACTATACCCTCGCCGGGGCGCACACGAAACAGGCTTCCTGGATTGTTGCCACGTTGAAGAAACACGTGATTCTCAACCGCCTGTCTTATCTCAAACGGCTGCTGTCGCAAGGGTGTTCTGTATTGGATATCGGTTGTGGGGATTGTGCTTTGCTTCTGCAACTGCGCGAGGCGTATCCGCACAGCCAGTTTTATGGAAATGACATCACCTTCTCCGAGTCTGCCCGGGCGCTGTGTCAGAAAAATAACGTCAACCTGATCGAAGGACGCATTGAAGATGCACCCCTGCCAGAAACCCAATTCGATATCGTGATTATGAATCAATTGCTGGAACATCTCTGGGACATCGGTTTGGTAATCCAAAAAGTAAGTTCGGTGTTGCGTAAAGGCGGGTACGTCAGCATCGAAACGCCCAACCTGTCTGGCTTTGACCGCAATTACTTCAAAGCAAGCTTCTGGGGAGGATATTATTTCCCACGCCATTTGAATTTATTTAGCCGTGCCAGTCTGCAAAGGTTACTAGAGAAGAATGGTGTTGAAGTCGTTTACACTGCTGATCTGCTCGCCCCGTTAGTCTGGACGTACAGTGTGAAAGCGTACTTCAGGAACAACAAATTACTGAATCCGTTTCAGGGATTTTTCTCAGATAATAATCCGCTTTGTCTGGCGCTGTTTACTGTGGTGGATAGCCTCGCCCGGATGTTCGGTAAAACTACCTCGAACCAAAAAATGATCGCTAGAAAGATATA
>CAZGDA010000095.1:0-9885 GCA_964524425.1 uncultured Anaerolineaceae bacterium
GGAGATTAAGAATTATCCACACCCTGCATAGATGCCTTCTTGACCCGGGCGATGTATATCACACGATATAAATATCGCCATACAAGGGTAAATGTCGTTTTTGCCCCGGCGATGCTACTTACGCCGGCGGGAAAGCATCCACAGGAAAAGGAATAAGACAGCCGTGGAAGCCAGTGTGCCGACTGCTAAAACACGCCTTTGGGAAGGATTGACCCCGCCTGGTGCACGGCGCATGAGGTAGTCAAAGGTTTCCGTCATGCCCTGGCTCAAAGAGCGCGTCTGCCAACCCAATTCGCGGTTGGCTTTGGCGGGTGTAGCCAGGTAGGTGGCGCCCATTGTCAGCAGGATTTCTTCGCTGAAGGTGCGTGGAACAGGCAGAACCTTTTCCAGCTCACCTACCAGAGGGGCAAACGGGCGCAGCCAATGCGCCGGAATGTAAGCCGCCGGAGGGCGTCTGCCGAGTATCTTTGCCCACAAGACAGCCAGTTCTTGAAAAGTAGCCGCAGGTCCGGCTAACACGTAACTTTCGCCAATCTTTCCTTTTTCGGCTGCCAGAATGTGCCCTTCGGCGACGTCATCTACGTGGGCATAGGTGAGGGCAGTCTCTGGGGCGGGAAAGACCGGGAAGAGACCGCGATAATAGAGGGTCATCATCTCGCCAATGATGCTGGTATCCGCGGGACCGTAAACTGCCCCGGGCATGACGATGATGATCGGCGCGCCGCTCTCGATTAACGGCAGCGCCACGCGGTAATGCGCCTGCCATTTGGTGCGTTCGTATTCTGTGGCAAGCTGCCCTTGGTTGAAATAAGATTCGTCCACCACTGCGCCGTGTGTGTCTCCAAAGACGCCTACCGTGCTGGTGTAGACGATTTTGGGAATACCCAGGTCAAAGGCAGTCGTGAGTACGTTGGCTGTGCCTTTGACGTTTGTCTGTTCCATTCTTTGGGTGTTGCGCCGCCCGTAGGTATAATCCGCCGCGCTGTGGAAGACGACGTCACAGCCTGTCATGCCCTTGCGCAGCACTTCAAGGTTGTGTAAATCTCCGCGCACACTGGCAGCGCCCTGCGCAGTAACGAGGGCAGCGCTGCGCTCCGAGCGCGCCAGGGCGTAGACTTCGTATCCGCGTGCGACCAGGCGGCTGATCAGCCTGCGTCCGATGAATCCGCTTCCGCCAGTAACAAATGCTTTCATGGAATACCTCCCCGGTGCCGATGCCGTCTGTTAATTATATTTATAACAAGAATAAGAACGCCTCTTTTCCAAACCCAGGGGAAAATGTAGGCTCACTTTCTAATTTTACCACGAATAGAACCTGGAAAGAGAGGCGGATTTCCTTGACAGCAGCGCAAGCATCTTTGATAATAGGGGAAGAATGGGAAACAGCGCACAAAAACAAGAACTTGCCGCGTTTCTGCGTAAACTGGCAGAAAACCAGGCGCAGAAAGAAGCCCCCGCACAGGAGCAGCCGGCGCGTCCACAATCAGTACAATCCCAGCCGGCGCGCTCGCGCACTGTGCGTCAGCCTTCCTCGGCGCGCACGGTCTGGTATCAGGAAATTGCCCGCGAGCAGATTTCACGCGAGACGTGGGAGGAGCGCCAGCGCTACGCCTTCCCTCCCGTCATAGCGGAAGACATCGTCCAGTCCATCTTATATGGACAGTCTAAAGGGGTGTTAGACCTGGCAAATGATACGGTGGCTGCCAGCCTGATGGATGCGCAGGAGATCCGGAAGCTGATTCAATTGGGCAGGCTGGACCCGTCTGAACTGCCCCTGTTGAAATATCGCATAGATAAGCTGGTTGGTTTGAGTCATTCTGACAGCCCGCCGGGCAGCCGCGAGGCGCTTTCGTCGTTGGTGTATCATTACCGCGCAAACCCGCAGCAACTGGAAGAAATTCGCAGGGCTGTTTTGGAGGAAATGCGCCAGGATTTTGAAAGCGGGGCGATCTCTGCCGAGGAGATGGAGCGTTACCGCGCCGAGTTAGAGCAGATCATTGCCCAGTATACGTAGAAATTATTCAGCTTCAAATTCTCATGGCGCGTTTATACAAGGTCTGGTATAATCACCTTCTTGCCGCGTTGTACCCTTCGCGGCGGGAAAAATCTATTCATATTTAGAAAGGGCTTGAAACAATGAAAGTATTACTCTTACAAGACGTTTATAAATTGGGACGGGCGGGGGACGTGAAGCGCGTGGCGGATGGCTACGGGCGTAACTATCTCATCCCGCAGGGGATGGCTATCCTGGCGACCCCCGGTGCATTGAAACAGGCTGAGCGCATCCGCACCACAGCCGAGATCAAGCGCGCTGCCCTCAACCAGGAAATGGGAGCGGTGGCAGAACGCATCAAAACGTTGGTCATCGAGTTCGCTTCCCGGGCTGCCAGCGAAACCGATAAGCTATATGGTTCGGTAACCACGCAAATGATCGCCGAAGCCATCCAGAAGAAGACGGGAATTGAAATCTCCCGCCGTCATATAGATCACCAGCCGATTCGTAATCTGGGTGAATATAAAGTGCCCGTGCGCTTGACCATAGATTTGGTGCCGGAAGTAACCGTCATCGTCTATCGGGAAGGCGAAGCGCGCACGCCTGCTGTCAGCGCTGCTTCTGCCGAAGCGCCTGCCGTTGAGGTAGAATCACCAGTAGAACGGACTGAGAGCGAAGATGAATCAGTCCATCAGTCAACAGTTGCGTCAGACGAGGCTGGAGCGTAACCTCAGCCTGGCTGAAATATCTAAAGCAACCCGAATTCGCCAGCCTTTTCTTGAAGCAATGGAGGCTGGCGATTTCAGCGCGCTGCCGTCCGCCGTGCAGGCGCGCGGATTTTTGCGCACCTACGCCGAGTATCTTGGTTTAGATGCAGCGCCTTTGCTGGAGAATATGGGCTGGCGCGACACGACCACGCAGCCCAAACCTCCCACGCAGGCTGTTATGCACCCACCCTACCCTGGGGAGGGGCAATCGCTTGAGGGAACGTCGTCTGCCGGGCAGCCGCGCCCGATCAGCAACGTCTCTATCTTTGAAGCCATCGGCGCGCAGTTGCGCGGTCAGCGTGAAACCCTGGGGCTTTCCCTTGAAGAGGTTGAAGAGCAGACGCTCATCCGCACCCATTATTTAACTGCACTGGAAACGGGCGATTTTGCCAGCCTGCCTTCCACTGTGCAGGGGCGCGGGATGTTGAAAAATTACGCCAGCTATCTGGGCTTGGACCAGGAGGCGTTGTTGCTGCAATTTGCCGAGGGGGTACAGATTGGGTTTCAGGCGAAAATCCTTCCCGAACGCGCGCGCCCCAAGCCAGCGGCTCCCGCATCCAAAAGCCCACCGGCGCCGCGCCAGCCCACCTTTTTGCGCCGTCTCTTCAGCGGGGATTTGTTCTGGGGTGTTTCCCTGATCGTTCTGCTGGTTGGGTTTGTGGGGTGGGGGCTGCTGACCATCCTCTCCACGCGGCGCACGCAAACTGTGCAGCCCACCCCGCCTTCCATCGCCGACGTGCTGCTGAAAACGCCGACTCTGACGATTACACCCACCCTCGCCACGCCGACCGCCACGAACGCAGGCATTTTCTACCCTACGGTGATCATTACCCAGCAACCACTTGACGAGGGCGGCACGCCGGAAGGCACTCCCATCGTGAATACCAGCCCCGGTAAAGTCCATTTGAATGTCATTGTGCGGCAACGCGCCTGGATGCGCGTGGTAGTGGACGGGGAAGTGCAGTTTGAGGGGCGCGTCCAGCCGGGCAGCGCTTACCCTTATTCCGCTGCCCAACGCATTGAATTGGTAACCGGCAACGCCGCCGGACTTCAGGTGTATTACAACGACCAGGATTTGGGCGTTCTCGGCTATCAAAATCAGGTCGTGGAACGTATTTATACAGATGCAGGTATTGAAACCCCCACGCCGACGATCACGCCCACGCCCACGATCACCCTCACCCCAAGCATGACGCCGCGCTTTTCACCGACGCCCACCGTCGAAGGTGTACAGTAACCAGGAAGCACGTATCGAATGAAAACATTTCATCTTATCTCTTTAGGCTGCCCCAAAAATGAGGTGGATTCTCAATCTATGACGGAGTTGATGAGCCGCGCCGGTTTTCGCGCCGTAGAAGAAGAGCGCGGCGCAGACGTGATTATCGTCAACACGTGTGGTTTCATCGCCGCGGCGCGGGAAGAATCGTACCGCACGTTGCGAGAATTAGCCGCCCGCAAGTGCAAGGGACAGCTCCTCATCGCGGCTGGCTGTCTTACCCAGCGCTATGGAGAGGAAGTGTGCCGTCAGGCGCCCGGTGTGGATGGGATTTTAGGCACGCGGCGCTGGATGGACATTGTGGACTTGGTCAAACGCCTGCGCAAGGACACCCACCCCCTGCCGGTTTATCACCTGCCGGACGCGCCGACGATGGGCAGCGATGAAAGGGAAACGCTGCGCGCCAGTGTGATGGGCAGCAGCGCCTATCTGAAACTAGCCGACGGCTGCCGCCGCCCGTGCGCGTTTTGTGCCATCCCGCTCATCAAGGGCACGCTGGTCAGCCGCCCTGTGGAAGCCATCCTGCGCGACGCAGTCGCCTTGCAAGACCAGGGCGTTCAGGAATTGATCTTGCTCGCGCAAGATACCACCGATTACGGCAGCGACCTGGGACTGAAGGACGGTTTGACCCACTTATTAAAAGAACTGCTGCCCGCCATTCCAGAAATTCCCTGGGTGCGTTTGATGTACGCGTACCCTGGCTCGCTTTCGGATGCTCTGATAGAGCAGATGGCAACCCAGGCGCAGATTCTGCATTACCTGGACATTCCCCTCCAGCACGCTCACCCAGACGTGCTGCGGCGCATGAAACGCCCGGCTAACATGGATTGGGTGTACCAGACGCTGGAAAAGATGCGCCGGGCTATGCCCGACCTGGCGCTGCGCACGACCTTTATCGGCGGCTACCCCGGCGAGACGGACGCCGAATTTGACGCTCTGCTGGATTTCTTGTGTGAAATCCGCTTCGACAAAGTGGGCGCTTTCCAATATTCGTTTGAGCAAGGCACGCCCGCCGAAGCCCTGGGAGACTCCGTTCCGGCGGAGGTTAAGCAGGCGCGCTGGGAAACGCTGATGGAGACTCAGCAGCAAATTTCCCTGGAAAAGAACATGGCGCTGGTGGGTCAAAACCTGGATGTGATCGTTGATGGGCTGGGAGAGGTGGAAGACAGCGACGAATTATTGCTCGTCGGGCGTTCGTACCGCGATGCGCCGGAGATTGACGGTTTGGTGCTGGTGGAAAACGCGCCGCAGGATGCAGGGGGTATTCTGCCGGTTTCCATCACTGGCGCGATGGCTTACGACCTGGTTGGGGTGATTGCACAGCAGTCGTAGGGAAAACGCAGCAAGTACTTTTTGATGAGTTTGTAAAAATTCCATGTCCCCTTTAATCCAGGTCGAAGACCTGACCTACGTTTATACCCCTACGTCTAAACCTGCTCTGTGCAACGTCTCTCTTAACATAGAGCCGGGCGAGTTTATTGCCCTGGTGGGCGCCAATGGCAGCGGTAAAACCACGCTGGCGCGCCACTTTAACGCCATTCTCACGCCCAGCCGCGGGCGCGTGTTGGTGGATGGGATGGACACACGCCAGCCTTCCAACCACGTTCCCATCCGCTCCCAGGTGGGCATGGTGTTTCAGGTTCCCGAAGACCAGATGGTCGCCACGTTGGTGGAAGAAGAGGTCGCTTTCGGCTTGGAGAACCTGGGAGTGCCACCCGCCGAAATACGCACGCGCGTGGAGGCAGCCTTGCATACCGTGGGCATGGCGGAGTATGCCCAGCACGCGGTGCATCAGCTTTCCGCTGGACAGATGCAGCGCGTAGCGGTGGCTGCCTTGCTTGCCATGCGCCCGGGCGTGATTGTGTTCGACGAGGTAACCGCCATGCTCGACCCGCAGGGCAGGCAAACCATGCTGGATATGATGGAGCGCCTGCATCGCGAAGGGTTGACGGTCATCACCATCACTCATTTTATGGAAGAAGCAGCTTACGCGCAGCGTGTGCTCGTGCTGCATGAAGGCGAAATCGCCCTGGATGGGACGCCGGAGCAGGTGTTTGCGCAACCGGCAACGCTGCGCAAACTGCACCTCGACCTGCCACCGGCAGCCGCCATCGCCGAGGCGCTGCGCGCACACATCCCCGCCCTGCCGCACAACATTTTGCGCCTGGATGACCTGACGCGCAGCCTGGTGCAGCAAGAAGACGTGAAAGCTCGTCTGCAGGGAGCAAGGCAAAGCACACCGCAACCTTACTCTGCGAACGCCGCCGCGGCGGCAATTGAGGTGCATAACCTGTTCCACACGTACATGGAAGGTACGCCTCTCGTTCAGCACGCCTTGGAGGACGTTTCAATGCGGGTGGAATGCGGCAGCGCACACGCTCTCATCGGCGCCACAGGCTCGGGCAAGAGCACTCTCCTGCAACATTTGAACGGTCTGTTGCGTCCGCAACGCGGCAGCTTGCATGTGGCTGGTTTTGACCTGGGCAGTAAGGAGTGCGATTTGCGCGCCCTGCGCCGAAACGTTGGTCTGGTTTTTCAAATTCCTGAAATGTATTTCTTTGAACAATACGTGGGCGACGAGATTGCCTACGGAGTGCGCAGGACGGGTGAAACGCAGCGCTCTGTCATCCGCAGCAAGGTACAGCGCGCCATGCAAACCGTCGGGCTGGATTTTGAAACCTTCAAAGACCGGTTTACATTCACCCTTTCCAGCGGGGAACGACGCAAGGTGGCGCTGGCTGCAACCCTCGCCATCGAGCCGCACATTTTGCTGCTGGACGAACCCGCCGCCGGATTGGACCCGCTGGCGCGCCAGGACTTGCTCGAAAAGCTGGCTGAGTTTCGCAAACACGGCGTTACCTTGCTGATTGCCTCTCACCAGATGGAAGACCTGGCAGCCCTGGTAAGCCAGGTAACCGCCCTGCAGGACGGTAAAGTGGCGCTTTTCGGCTCTACAGCGGAGACGTTCAGCCGTGTGGAAGCACTCGAAGCCGCCGGATTACGCGCCCCGTTGGCAGCGCGCCTGGCGGCGCGCCTGCGTCAGCAAGGCTGGCGCCTGACGGATGGAATTGTTGACAGCCGCACGCTGCTGCAAGCGTTGCAAGCGGGGGGCGAATGAACGGGGTTTTTCACGCTTACCTGCCGACTGGCTCTGTCATTCACCGCCTGGATGCGCGCGTGCGCCTGCTGGCGAGCGTGCTGCTGGTCGTTGCCCTCACGGCGGCGTTTAAGCCACTGGGGTTGCTGTTGGGGTTGGCGGTCAGCCTGCTTGGTTTCCTCGTTGGGCGCATCCCGCTGCGCTACGCAGGACGCGCCCTGCTGACGCCCCTGCCTTTCCTGTTGATTTTGGCGCTTTTCCAGGTGTTTTTGATGCGCGGCGGGCAGACGCTTTGGGAGTGGAATTTTGTGCACGTTACCAGCGGTGGGCTTTGGGCAGCCGCGTTGCTGCTCATGCGTTTTGCAGCCCTGGTGCTGGTGCTTAATCTGGCGTCGTTTTGTTTGACCTCCGCCCAGGTGATCCGCGCTGTGGACGCCCTGCTTCAGCCGCTGGGGCGCCTGGGGTTGCCCAGCCAGGACGCCGCCCTGGTGATTCAGGTTACCTTGAATTTCCTGCCCTTTTTAAACCAGACCGCGGCGCGCATTGTCAAGGCGCAATCCGCCCGCGGCGCAGATTGGGACACCAAAGGCGCCAGCCTGCTCGAACGCGCCCGCCAGGTGCTTCCGTTTCTCGTGCCGCTCTTTCTCATCAGCCTACGCCGCGCGGAGGCGCTGGCGCTGGCGCTGGACGCGCGCGGCTTCCGCTCCGGCAGCCGGCGTACCTCACTGGTGGTGTTGCGCTTTCGCGCCACAGACGCGCTCGCTTTGCTGCTCGTGGTGGTGGTCGCGGTAGCGATCTGCATTCTCTAGTCCACGTTTCCTTGAGAAACCTGACTGGTTTCGTTGCCCTGTCAGATTTTTTATTTAAACAACGGAAATCCGCTTTGGCACAGGCAAAAAGGTGTATAATTTGTCATTAATCCCATATATTTAATTTCTCAATAAGGAGAGCACTATGTCTGAAAAGGTCGCTGTTGCACTTGGAGATGTACAAAAAACGCTGTTCCTGCCCTTGTGGGGGCGCGCTGTTGAATCGAAAAAAGCTCACCCGCTGCTGGTGGATAAGACCGCGCTTGAGATTATGGACAAGGTGGATTACGATTTTTCCACGATCACGAAAAACATCAGCGAGTTGTCGCAGGTTGCCTGGATCATGCGCAGTGTTTGCGTGGACGAGGTGGTGAAGGGTTTTCTGGCGCGTTACCCGCAAGGGACGATTGTCAACGTCGGCTGCGGCATGGACACGACCTTCGAGCGTATAGACAACGGCAGTTTGCTGTGGTACGACCTGGATTTGCCAGACGTGATCGAACTGCGCCGCAAGTTCATCCCTGAAACGGAACGGCGCCGATTCATCGCTGCTTCCTTCCTGGAAGAAGGCTGGTTGAAGGAAATCGAGGTGCGCCAGAATGTGTTGTTCGTCAGCGCGGGTGTGTTGTATTATTTTACAGAAGAACAGGTGCGGGGGTTTTTCCTGCGCATTGCAGATCAATTTCCTGGCTGCCAGGTGTTCTTCGACGTCAGTTCGCCATACGGGGTGAAGGTCGCTAATAAAATGGTCATCCGGCGCAGCGGTTTGGATGAGAAATCCTTCCTGGTGTGGGGGCTGGAAAGCACGGACGTGTTCGCCGCCTGGGACAAACGCCTGCGCCTGCTGGGCACGTATTTCTATTACGGCAAGCGCGCCAAATCTTTGCCCCTGAACGTGCGCCTGATCGGTCTCTTTTCCGATGCGATGAAGATCCAATACATGGTGCACCTGGAGGTGACGCGGTAGGGTGGCGGTCAGTTTCATAAGGATTTTAGATTTTTCTGTCATAATATATGGTGGTAATTAACAGAAAGATGTTTGATATAATGAAATGGGGGTATAAAGATGAAGAATCCACTTATTTTTAAGACAGCGTTTTCTAAATATGCGGCTGATCCCTCCCCTATCGGCGAAGGAGGCAGCGGGCAGGTATATGAAGCCAAAGACGATAGCGGAAAGCCTTGGGCGATAAAACGATTTAATCCTGACAGGACATCCAGGGAGAAATTGAAACGTTTTAAAAATGAGTTATTCTTTTGTATGAAGAATGACCATCCAAATATCATTACTGTTCAAGATTATGGTTTGTATATTGACAATGATAAGGAAGCACCTTTCTATGTGATGCCTTTGTTTGCCGCCTCACTCAGGAAGATCATGCAGGAAGGGATCGCACATGAAAAAGTTCTCGCTTATTTTACGCAGATCCTTGAGGGAGTTGGGGAAGCACACAGAAGAGGAATAATACATCGGGATTTGAAACCGGAAAATATTCTATTTGACCACGCCAATGATCGAATGGTAATTGCGGATTTTGGTATCGCCCATTTTTCCGAAGAAGACTTATATACTTCAATAAAGACAAAAAATGGAGATCGTTTAGCGAATTTTGATTACGCCGCCCCAGAACAACGCTCTCATGGACAACAGGTCGGTTGTCCTACAGATATTTTTGCGTTGGGTTTGATTTTGAATGAAATGTTCACGGGGAGAGTTCCTTATGGTTCGGAATACCAGAAAATCCGTAATGTTGCTTCTCAGTATGTCTATCTCGACAATCTGGTAGCCATGATGATCAGACAGGAGCCATTTGATCGTCTAGCATCTATTGACGAAGTAATAAGAGGGTTAGTAAATATTCAAAGGGAGTTTGAAAATCATCAAGGGATAAGTGAGTTAAGAAATACGGTTGTTCCAGTTATTGAAATAGATGATGAATTAA
>CAZGDA010000096.1:0-9820 GCA_964524425.1 uncultured Anaerolineaceae bacterium
TCAATTAATATCGGTTCAAACACCTGAATACCAAGACGGTGCAGGGTTGGAGCACGGTTTAATAGCACCGGGCGTTCCTTGATCACGTCTTCCAGTACTTCCCACACTTCAGGGCGATTTCTTTCAATGAAGCGCTTGGCGCCCTTAACGTTATTCGCATAACCGTTCTTTACCAGGCGGGCAATCACAAACGGGCGGTATAATTCCAACGCCATCGTTTTCGGTAAACCGCATTGATGCAGTTTCAATTGTGGACCGACCACAATCACCGAACGCCCCGAATAATCCACACGCTTTCCCAACAGGTTACGGCGGAATCGCCCCTTCTTACCTTTTAGCATATCGCTCAGGGATTTCAACTCGCGTCTGCCGCGTCGAGAAAGCGCCCTGCCGCGTTGGGAATTATCAACCAGCGAGTCAACCGCTTCCTGTAACATGCGTTTTTCGTTGCGCACAATTACATCAGGTGCACCTAATTCCAGCAATCGCTTAAGCCGGTTATTGCGGTTGATCACTCTGCGGTACAAGTCATTCAAGTCCGAGGTAGCAAACCTTCCCCCATCCAATTGCACCATCGGACGCAAATCAGGGGGAATCACTGGCAAAACCGTCAATACCATCCACTCGGGGCGGTTTCCCGAGGCTTGAAAAGCTTTCACTACCTTCAAACGTTTTATAGCGCGCTTGCGCTTCTGCTTGCTTTTAGAAGTGCGCAGTTCACTCCACAATTCCACTGCCAGTTTATCTAAATCTAAACGCTTGAGAATATCGTAAAACGCTTCCGCACCCATATCGGCACGGAACACCTGCCCCCAGCGTGACTTTAGCTCACGATAGCGGCTTTCTCCCATGAACGTCAACGGGCTTAATTCCGCCAATTCATTACGTTGACGGTGATACTCGCCCCGCAAAGCCTCAAGCTGATCCTCGAATTGATTCTGTAATTCACCCTTGCGCTCGTCCGATTCCGCCTGCAAGCGCCCGGCTTCCATATCCAATTGTTCCAGTTCGCGCCGTTTCTGATCTTTCAGCTTGCGCTCAATTTCATCGAAGCGCTCTTTCACAAACTGCTGCACTCGTCCCACGTGTAACGCGCTGACGGTTTCACCTGCTTCAGCAATGATTGCGTTTGAATCGGGGAAATGAATTGGCTTACGAGTTACCTGTCCCATCAATTCTTGCAACTCTTCTTCCACCCGCCGACCAGCGCTGATAATTGGCTGCACTTCTTTATCAACCATCTCTTCATAACGCGTCTCAAGCCCATCCTTTTGGCTTTTGAGCTGCGTCAAAACATCCTCACCCCCGGGTCCCGCTTGAGATACCTTTGTATTCAGTCTGGCGGTCAGCTCATTTTCCGCCGAGGAATATTTCTCCTCCAACCGCTTAAGCGCTTTCTGCCGCGATTCCTCATCAACGTTGGTTACAACGTACTGGGCAAAATAAAGCACGCGATCCAGATTACGACGGGAAATATCCAACAATAAACCCAAATACGAAGGCACCCGCCGCGTATACCAGATGTGCGCGACCGGTGCTGCCAGCTCAATATGTCCCATACGCTCTCGGCGGACCGATGAGCGTGTTACTTCTACACCGCACTTATCACATACTATTCCCTTGTAGCGAATATTTTTGTACTTTCCACAATAACATTGGTAATCGCGGGTTGGACCAAAAATGGCTTCACAGAACAACCCGTCTTTCTCTGGGCGCAGCCGGCGATAGTTGATCGTTTCCGGTTTCAACACCTCCCCGTATGACCAGCTACGAATGACATCTGGCGAAGCCAAACGAATCCTTAGTGCGTTAAGACCTTTGGTTTCCATTCATCGAACTCCTAACCTGTGAATTCATCCTTAAAACAGTTGACCCTGCCTGTCCTAAAAGGTCTGTGGATCCTTTGCTTAGCAAAGCGCATTTCATTAGTCCCCCAGCAGCAACCACTATTGACCTTGCATTAACTCAAAGTTGAATTTTATCAAACTTTTCATATAAAGTCAATATATATCCTAGCGATTTTACGCATTTAAGGGTATAAAATTCGTATAAATAAGTTGTGATTTATCTTATTAACTAAATCGTTCTAATAAAAATCAGGCTCCTGAAAACAGGAGCCTGAAATATAGGAAAGATTGAAAAAAGGGTTGCTTATTTCTCAACAGGTCCGCGCTCTACTGGCGGCTTGAAGACCACGAAGATCAAGTTCATCAAAATGCCCGCCACTGCGCCAGTCGCAATCGCCGGTAAACCACTCGGGAACAAGCCCTGCAAAATGGGGAAGGGCAGGAAGCCGCCAGGATAACCGATGTTACCGCCAATACCCACAATGAGGATTACAGCGCCAATTGCCAACTGTTTCGGGTCGAACAGGTTCACCTTCTCCGCCATCATCAACGCAATACCTTGCATACCAATGACGCCGAACAGGTAGATTGACAAACCACCGGAGACTGACGTTGGCACACTGGCGACGAGATCTGATAACGGTCCAATGAAGCCTAAAATAATGGCTATTGCACCAGCCGTTATCAACACCGGACCAGAATAGTTACGCGTGATGACCATCAGGGAGTTGTTTTCGCCGTAGTTCGTGCCTGCGGTAGAACCAAAAATACCGTTAATGATGTCATCCAAGCCGTCCAGCATAAGGTTCAAACCAATGTACTGGCTCAAATTGTAGCGCGGTTTGCCCAATTCATCCGCCAGGTGGTCAATGTAAAGGCTGATCTGATACAGGTGGGCGGTGGATTCTGGGATGGTCGCAATCGCCATAACACCGACGCCAAAAATAACCGTCAACGTTAACGGATCATTGAAGACTGGGAACGTAAATTTCGGCGCACGGATGATCGCTGAAGTGAATTGAGGATTCACCAAGCCCAAAGGAATCGCGGCAATGTATCCTACGATCGCACCAAGCAAGATTGGCAGCATACCGAGGAAACCTTTGCCTTGCAGGTATACCGAGAAGAGCACGGCAGCCATCAGAGTGATGATCGCCGCAATCCACCATTTCACGTCGCCGGTGGCAATGCCACCCGCAACACCGCTCGCCATGTTCAACGCCGATGCACCTAAGCCAATACCGATGGTGCACGCCACGGAACCGGTAACCACGGGGGGCAAAATAATGTCCAACTTTTCTTTACCGCCAGCAAGACGAATGATCAAGCCAACGATAACGTTGATGACACCCGTTGCCAGGAAACCTGCCTGCACAACGGAAAGCAAATGCGGATCCGCCTCAACACCAAATTGAGCCTTCGTAATCGCTAATACTGCCGCGATATAACTGAAGCTTGAACCATAATACAACGGAATAAACTTTCCCATTGCCAGCTTGGAGCCGATCAATGCAATGATGGTGCCCAGACCGGTTACCGTCAGCACTGTGCTTACCGGAAAGCCCATGAGCAATGCGCACAGCACGGTTGCTGGGAACATCGTAATCACGTGCTGGAAACCAAGCAGGAGCATCTTGCCAAATGCTGGTTGATCATTTGGTAGATAACCGATGACTTTTGTTTCTGCTGCCATTTGTTACTTCCTTTCCTTAGTTATAATAAAAATTAATTTGAACCTTGCATCATACAAAACATTTATTCCCGACTACACATCTTTAGAACTGAACCAGCCCTGCCAATGTGCCGGTGCTTATCTTGCATGGATAAGCCCGTTAAGAATTATTCCGGCAAAGGTCTAATCCTCGAAATAGCCTCACCTCCTTTTCCATCTCCTGTTGTTCATCTAATCATCACCAGAGAGATACACTATTTCCAAAAGAAGTAGCCAAGAAGTGTAATAATGATCGCTACTGGTACAACATATAACACCATTCGTACTTCGGCGATATCCAGTAATCCCTTCTCATTTTTCTCCGGTTGTTTTTGTTCGTCCACCATTATAAATTCCCTTTCTATATTTGATTCTTTTATATATTATCGCCAGAACAAATATCCCAGCAAAGCGATAATAATTGCCACCGGTATTACGTATAACACCATCCGCACTTCGGCGATATCAAGAATATTCTTTCCCATATCTTTTGCCACCGCAGCGGCAAATTCTGCCTCCGTGGGCGCTTTATAATCTGCCTGGCGTCCCTCTGCCTTTGCAGCCACGCGTTCTTGCAGGGCTTTATCCAGAGATTCAAACGCCTGCCGGATCATACTTTTGCTCACACTGTCCAGCATACGCTGCCCAACGCTGGCGAGCGTGCCGCCTATTTGCACTTCACCGTCGTACGTCATGTAGGTTTTGCCGTCGCCCTTATCGTCAAACTTCACGTGCCCTACCCCTTTTGCAAAACCAGGTGCGCCCTTTCCATCTACAGTCAGCGTGCAACTTTCAGGGGGTACCTCGTCGGAGATAACCAGCTTACCCGTAAATGCACCGGATACCGGGCCAACCCGCACGTACATCGCCCCTTCATATTCATTATTATTTACCAGTTCCAGTTTCTGCGTGCCGGGCAACGCGCTAGCCAGTACGTTGGGGTCATAGAACATTTCCCACACTTCTTCGCGCGGTCCGTTAAAAACGTGTTCACCTTCTAATTTCATTGAAAAATTACCTCCAAAAGGATTATATTACTTCCTCACCGTCGAGGTCAACTCAAACAGGCGGTTAGGATTGAGCGGTGACTCCAGTATTTCCACCTTATCACCAGCCAGAGCGTTTTCAACCGCCTGGGCAAACGCCGCAGGCGTGGGGATTGCACCTGCCTCGCCTACACCCTTAAATCCAAGCGGATTCAGTGGCGAAGGAGACGTAACGTGCCCTAATTCCATTTTTGGCGGCATATCTGTTGACAATGGCAAAAGATAATCCATCAACGAGGCGTTTAATAATTGCCCATTCTCGTCATAGACCATCTTCTCATAAAATGAGTTGCCAATGCCCATCGAAACACCACCCATTATCTGTCCATCTAGTAACAGGGGGTTAATTACATTTCCACAATCGTGGACGAGTACAAAACGTTTGATCTTGGTCAGGTAAGTCTCCGGATCAACCTCTACAATCATCGCCACAGCGCCTTGCCCTGTCGCGCCATGGGGAGGGCCGTAAAAAGCTGTTGCTTCTAGCCCCGGTTCCATGTTCGGATCAATCGTACCGCGCATTGGATTGGCGATCATCGCCAATTCTCCCAGGCTGATTGACTTCTGAGGCACGTCAGCCACACGCACAACCCCTCCGTCCAACTCCAACTCTTCTTCCGGCGTTTCCAGCAGTTTGCTCGCCAGTTTCAACACCTTTGTACGCACCTTCGTGGCAGCGGTAAAGATAGCGTTGCCCGCCACTGTCGCTCCGCGGCTGGCAAACGTCCCTGCACCCCAGTGGAAATAGCTTGTATCGCCTGTTATCACACGCACGTCCCTAACGTCAACGCCCAATTGCTCTGCCACAAGTTGAGCATACGCTGTAAAGTGTCCCTGTCCTTGTGTGCTGACTCCTGTAGCAACAGTAACCTTACTGCCGTTATCCACGTGCACCCGTGCGCCTTCATAAGGTCCCACTGCGGTGCCTTCTACAAAACACACCACGCCGATGCCCACCTTTTTCCCTTGGGCGCGTAGTTTGGGCTGTTCCTCTTTGATAAATTTCTCGTAATCTATCATCTCGACCGCTTTTTGCAGCGTGGCTGGGTAATTCCCACTATCCAGTACATTTTCCACAAAGTCTTGTCCAATGATGCCCGTATGGTACGGGTACTGGTCAGGCTGAATAAAGTTACGCCGGCGGAGTTCCACACCATCAATTTTTAATTCTTTAGCCGCCATGTCCAGCATACGTTCCATTACGTACACACCGTACATACGTCCCGCGCCGCGTACCGGTGTAACCACCATTTTATTGGTAAACACCATGATAACTTGCGTGTAGAAATTAGGAATGTCGTAAGAACCGGTCGTATGCGTCTGTGTGTTTAACGGCACAGTCATCCCGTATGGATCGTATGCGCCGGTGTTGTGATAAAACACGTCTTTGAAGCCAAGAATTTTCCCGTCTTTCGTCAGGGCAATTTCCACGTCGTGTATTTGATCGCGTTCAGAAGTTGTCGCCAGGAAGTTCTCGCGCCGATCCTCTATCCATTTCACCGCACAATTTAACTTCATCGCAATCCATGGTAACAGCACGTCGTCGGCTTGGGAAGTCATAATCTTAGGACCAAACCCACCTCCCACAAAAGGTGTGATCACGCGCACCTGAGAATCAGGCAAACCTAAATTCGCCGCGATTGTATTTCGCATTGGCAAAGGCGCCTGACAATTGCTCCATACCGTCATTTGGCGGCTGCGTGCATCCCAGTCCACCACCAAGCCGCGATTCTCCATCGCCCCGCTGGCTCCACGATCTATATGAAAACGGCGGGCAATCACCACGTCTGCTTTCGCACGTACTTCGGCATAGTTACCGTGCTCCTGACGCACATCTGCTGCCAGGTTTGTACCTAAATCGTCGTGCACCAATTCCGAGTCTGGTTGCAAAGCTTTTTCCAGGTCTGTAACTACATCTAACGGTTCCAGGTCCACTACAATATCTGCCAAGGCATCTTCAGCGATGTAGCGGCTCTTTGCAACCACCACTGCCAAAGGTTCACCCGAGAAGCGCACCTTACCTTTTGCAATGGGCGGCAGCGGTCGGGCATTAAACACTGACCCAGAGATCGCCAGAGGCGGGGGTACTTGTAAAGGACCAACGTGCCAGTATGCTCCAAAATCTTCCGCAGTATACACAGCCACAACGCCGGGGTGATTTTTAGCTGCCGACGTATCTATTGCCTTAATCCGCGCGTGAGCGTAATCGCTGCGTAAGAAAGCTACGTGCATCATACCAGGCAGTTCAATATCATCTAAAAACAGAGCCTGCCCGGTCAGCAACTGCGGGTCTTCATTGCGTTTAATTCGTTGACCAATATATTTCTTCGTCACGGCTACACCTCACTTGCGCTACTTTCCTTCACCGGCAGACATCTTTTGAGACGCTAGTTCCACGGCATTGATGATAAATTCGTATCCCGTGCACCGACAGATATTCCCGCCAATTGCCTCTCGAATCTCTTCACGCGTCGGCTTGCGCTGAGATTCAAGAAATGGCGCCACTGTCATCAGAATCCCAGGCGTACAAAAACCACACTGTGCTCCATGCGCCTCATGGAATGCTTCTTGTAGCGGGTGCATTTTATCAGGAGTGCCCAGACTTTCTACGGTACGAATTTCATGTCCGTTCGCCTGAACTGCAAACATCAGGCACGAACGAACTGGCTGTCCATCAAACAACACCGTACACGCACCGCAAACACCGTGCTCACAACCTACGTGTGTTCCCGTCAACCCCAATTCGTGGCGGATAAAATCACTCAACAACATACGCGCTTCAACCGAGCGCTCGTATTCCTTTCCGTTTACATTTACCTTGACAGGGTATAAATCACTCATCTCGTCCTCCGCTACGCTTTTGCCCGGTCAAAGGCTTCTTTCAAAGTCTGACGCACCAAAACATTTGCCAGATGGCGGCGGAATTCTTCCGTTGCGTGAATATCGCTGCCGGGGTCAATCTCCTTCGCCGCAGCGTCTGCGGCTGCACGCAGTAACTCGTCTGTAGGAGACTGCCCCTCCAGCACTTTCGCTGCTTGTTGCGCCAAAAAAGGCGTTTCTCCCACAGAAGAGAGCACCAAGCGGGCAGATTTGCAACGCCCCCTATCATCCAGCGTAACAACTGTTGAACACCCCACCAAAGAAGTCGCACCGCTCTGGCGGGCGACGTGTTTGTAACTGCTGCCGCTGCGCGGCGCTAAGGGTGGCAATTCCACTTCCACTAACATTTCCGATGGTTCCATCACAGACGTAAAAGGACCCATGAAAAAATCGTCCGCATTGACCCACCGCTCGTTCCCCTTGCGGCACACTTTCATCCGCGCCTGCATCGCCACTACCAGGGCAGGCGCCTGCCCAGCCGGGTCTGCATGTGCCACTGCCCCGCCAAAAGTCCCCCGGTTGCGGATCTGCGGGTGAGCCACATTCGGCATCGCCTCGTGCACCACAGGCGCACCTTGCGCAACCAATCGGTCGTGCTCCACCGTGCTGGCGCGGGTCATCGTTCCTATAGATATTCCACCCGTGCTGGACGGGCGAATGAAAAATAATTCTTGTATATGGTTCAAATCAACCAAAGCCGCCGGCTGCGCCATGCGAAAGTTCATCGCCGCAACCAAACTCTGACCTCCTGCTATGATTTTCGCGTCATATCCAAGCTGATCCAGTGTATCTAATGCGGCTTCGAGGCTCGTTGGCGCATAGTACTTGAATGATGCTGGCTTCATGGAGTATCTGTCTCCTTATTATAAAAAATCATAAAATTACTATTTTCGGCTTCGCAAACTCACCGTTTTTCGTCTGGTTTGCGAAGCCGTCTTCTCGTTTCCTAAACCCTATTTCCCTTCTTTAAAAGCCACGAATCTACCCCACATAGACTCGGCTTCCATCGCTTTTTGCATGTAGCAGCCAATGTAATACCTGCCGCTCTTGGCGTGGGCGATATCTCCTGCCAGGTTTTCAGCATGGACAATCCGCTTGGGGAACAAATTGAGGTGCATGTCCTGATAATAATCGTCCAGGGGATACATCTCATCCCAGTCCTTGCCAAAATCGCGCACTAGTTTAGCATTGGCTTCAGCAAACGTCTTGGGATGCCAAATACGCATAATTGTGTTCATAGGGTGGGCTGCGCTGACCGCGTCCACACCAATCCACTTCAATTCCATATCCACTGCCCATTTCGAAAAATCGGGAGAAGGACCGGGGTGCTTGACCATGTAACGGAATTCGTCCGATTCTGGGCTGCACCACCCAAAGCGATTCCACCCAGTTTTAATCACGAGAATGTCGCCCTTGCGAATATCAACCACGTCGTGAATCATCTTAGGGGTATAAACACTCGAATCACTGACGAGATGCGAAATATCGGCAATAACGCCAGGACCTACCCACTCTTCTAATGGAACCTGACCAATTGTCCTGCCCGCCGGGTAGAAATGCTTCTCACCATCCATGTGGCTCGCCAGGTGGATACTTGCGTTACAAATCGAACCATTGCGCCCCATGCCAAAATACTGCCCGCCAACGCGCTTAGTATATGTTACGCTCAAAGGAATATAATTTAGCCATTGCGGAGTTTGCACGCTGAATGGCACCGTCATATCCACCATCTCTGATCTGCCCATTTCCTTCATGAATTCATCTTCACTCATCCCTTCTGGCGCTTTGTACGCCACCACACGTGACCAGGCAGCCTCCACTTCCATGTAAGGGATGGGCATAATGGTGATCCAGGCACGTTGATTCTTCAACTTGTCAATCTCACCCACTACCGCTTCCAACATCACCAGGTGTGCATTAGGCATGGCGATGTGGGTCAGGTTATAATATTCGTCCTGCGGAAACATTTCGTCCCAGGCTTTGCCGTGCTCTTTCTTTAATTTTTCTTCGGCGCGCTTGAAGTGATTCTCGTGCATTCGCCGTATGGGTGTGTTCATAGGATGCTCTGCGCAGCCACAATCCACACCGATCACCTTCAGTTTCATATCCATTGCCCATTTATAAAAGTCCATCGAAGGACCTGGGTGGCGCACGTAAAAACCAAACTCTTTCGACTCAACGCCGCCCTGTGCCTGCGCGTTGAACACGTCCGGCTGGTCAAAGGAATAACGGTGATAGCCCGTATTGATGATGAGGATGTCGCCTTTTTTCACTTCGGCTTTCTTCATAATCATTTCAGGCGTATAAACGCTATAATCAGAAACCATGTCCGAGAT
>CAZGDA010000097.1:0-9804 GCA_964524425.1 uncultured Anaerolineaceae bacterium
TACGATACAATAAGAAGCGCTTTGGCGGTGTGTTCCACTGCCAAAGCGCTTCTTGCTTCAGGGACGTTTCAAAACCTGACCCGGTTGAAGGGAATACGGATACTTCAAATTGTTCAACTTGACGATGTCCTCCCACGATACGTCCCACTCTCTGGCGAGTTTCATTAAGAAATCTCCGGCTTGCACGGAGTAAGCCTGCCCGCTTTCGACGGGCGTCGTTATAACCGTTGGGGTTTGCGCGGGCTGCGCTGTTTCCTTGACCTCCTTACCGCTTATGGCGGGCTTCAACAACGTTTGCCCCTCACGTAACACGTAAGGATAAGGAATTTGGTTTAGCTGCGCCAGGTCTTCCAAAACCACTCCCCACGTGCGGGCTAGGTTTGCCAGTGAATCGCCGGGCTTAACAAGGTACGTCTCGCCCCCAGCAGCCGGCGCGGACGGAGAGGCTGGCACAAGCGGCACAGCCGGGCTGGAGACAGGTGTATTCACCGGCACAGGTTTGGTGTTCAGCGTGAATTGCATCTCCTTGCTCCAAGCTCCCGCACCGGCCGGGCTGGAAGTCATCACCTGCCAGGAATATTTCCCGTCCGTCAGGCGGAAAGGCGGGGTGGATGTACACAGCAAGCCTGAACACACTTCTGCTGCCTGGTATTTAAACTGCATTACGCTAGGGCTATCACCCTGGGGACCGATAATCTTTAATTGATATTGGGTAGCGCCCTGCACAAAATACCACTGATACTTAGGCTGTGCCTCGCCAATCTGTCCGGCGGGCGCCATTAAGGCAGAGGCAGCCAGAGGCGGCGAACTGACGATAAAAGTCATGCTGCTGTTCCAGGCGCCATTACCGGCGCTGTTACCAGCGCGCACCTGCCAGGTATACGTACCCAGGTCAACCTCTATTGAAGGTCTCACCGAGCAAATTGAGTTAGAACACACGTCTCCTGCCTGGTACTTGGCGGTAAACACCGCCTCGCCGCTGGCTTTGTTGACGCGAAAATCGTACTCGCTGGCGCCTTTTTGCATGTTCCATTTATAAACCGGCTGCAAGTCGGTGATGTTGCCAGAGGGAGATAATAAAGTGGGCGCTGCCGGGGGAAGTTCGAGAACGGTGAACTTCAAGGCATCGCTCCATTCTCCATCTCCGCTGGGGCTGGATGCCTGCACCTGCCAGGTATATTTCCCACTGGGTAAAACACTGGATATCCTGGCTGTGCAAAGGGATACCGTACAAAAATCTGCCGAGCGGAACCACTTGTTATACACAATCTTGCCGGTTGTGTCGTTGATTTTCATCTGATATTCTTTTGCGCCAGGCACAGCATTCCAGCGGAAGGTGGGTTGCGAGTCGGTTACGTCGCCGCTGGGCATAAGCAATGTGGCTGCATTCGGGCTGGAAGCCGTTACACTGAATTGCATCGCCGCGCTCCATTCCCCTCCGCAGGCAGAATTGGAAGTCTGCACCTGCCAGGAATAATCGCCGCCTTCCAGCGTCTGCGCCGGTTTCACCGAACAAGTGTTGCCAAAACAAACGTCTTGCGCCTTATACCAGGTGCGGATTACGTCTGCCTGCGTGCTGCTCACCTTCAGGCGATATTCCGTAGCGCCCTCAACTGCGTTCCATTCGTAAGTGGGTTGCGCTTCACGGATGGCGCCGCTAGGGGCAATCGGTTTCGCTGCCGGCGGCGCAGGCTGAACGACGGTAAACGCCAGCGCTTTGCTCCACGCACTGTTACTGTTACCGTTAGAAGACTGTACCTGCCAGCTATACCCACCCAGCGCCAGGGTTAGGGAGGGCTTTACGGAGCAAACCGTGCCCGAGCACACTTCATCTGTGTACCAGGTCGCCAGGATGGTTTCACCGCTGGATTTGCTGAGCTTGAGTTTATATTCGCTGGCATCAGACATGGGCTTCCACTGAAAAGTGGGCTGTGTTTGGGGTGTATCCCCAGACGGGGAGAGAAGTGTGGGCGACTGCGGTTGTGTCTGTGTAACGCGGAAACTCATCGCGCTGCTCCACTCGCCGCTGCTGCTTTCGTTGGCTGCCTGCACCTGCCAGGTATACGAACCCTGCTCTAAAGAAGTAGTGGTCTTGACCGCGCAAGCATCCCCGCTGCAAACGTCTGTCGCCTGGTACCAGGCAGAGATGCGCTGCTTGCCAGCTTGGTCGCTCACCTTCAACTGGTATTTCGTGGCATCATCAACCCCTTTCCATTTGTAGGCTGGCGAGGCGTCTTGCACGTCGCCTGAAGGAGCCAGCGGAACAGGAACGCTTTTCACGCTAAAAGCCATTTCTGTGCTCCAGGCGCCGTTAGCGCTGGCACTGGCGCTTTGCACCTTCCAGGTGTATTCCCCAGCAGAAAGGGTTGTGGTCGTCTTTACCTGGCATGTGTCCGCGCCACAGACAGTTTTAGCTTCGTACCAGGAAGACACGTACTCTTTGGCGTCTGCATCACTGACCTTGAGCAAATACTTGCTCGCGCTGCTGACGGGTTTCCACACGTAAGTTGGTGAGGCGTCATTGATCTCACCAGAGGGGGAAACCAACACAGCCGCAGCAGGGGTGGGCGCCGCACCCACCTTAAAGTCCATTGCCTCACTCCACGGGCTGACCTCACCCTCAGCGTCGGAAAATTGCACCTGCCAGGTGTAGGAGCCTTTTTCCAGGGATTTGGCGGGCTGCACTGCGCAAACCGACGCACTGCACACGTCTGCCGCCTGATACCAGGCAGCGATGATGTCTTGTCCGGCTGCACTGCGCACGCGTACTTGATACTTGTTTGCTCCATCGGCTGGTTCCCATTGATAGGACGGTTGTGTTTCGGAGATATCACCTTGCGGGGCAACCAGTACAATGCCTCCGGGAGTAGTATTCTGCCCGTGTACGGCATTGTAGGCATCAACGCGTCCCCAGCCATACGTGTTATCCGCTCCGCTGGCGCCCAGGTCTACGGCGCTGGTTTTCAGCTCTTCTAAGATTTGATTTATCGAAAGCGAGGGATTCGCTTGCAGCATCAACGCCACTACCCCGGCAACGAAGGGTACTGCCATGGAAGTGCCTGAATAGTTTGCGTAATCCTGCCCCAGGACGCTGGAGTATATGTTCACCCCCGGCGCAGACAGGTCCGGTTTGGTATACGTTTTGAAGGAAGGACCCCGGCTGCTAAAAGATGCGATCGTGTCGGTGGAATCGGTAGCACCGACGGCAATTGCTTCTGGAAAACAGGCGGGTTGACGCACTGTCTCGGGGTTCGGTCCGGCGTTACCTGCCGAAAACAACGGCACAATGCCGGCTGCACGCCAGGATCGGATTGCCGTGCGGAAATAATCCGACGTGCAGGGAAAACTCCACGAATTGCTGACCAGATCGGGGGCAAGAGAAGGTATACCTTCCGGGGCTTGAATCCACGCCATCGCCCGCAGCATGGAGCGCGCCATCGCCCCCCCGTGCGCGTTGATGCCTTTGGCAGAAATCCATTCCGCCCCAGGCGCCACACCGATGCGATTCCCTGCGCCTCCATCCCCCACTATTATTCCCAGCGTGTGGGTACCGTGTCCATGGTCGTCGTAAGGCGCCAATTTGTCACCGACGAAGTCGCGGAAACTATACACGTGGTAGGTGTGATTGCCGCGATAGCGCGCTTTCAACGCCGGGTGTTCTTTGTTTACCCCCGTGTCAATCGTACCGACAACGATACCGCTTCCGTCTATGTTCAAATCCGACCATACCTTGTCGGCGCGAATTTTAGCAATGCCCCAGTTGCCCTCACTCGTCCCCCCACCAGAGCCAGCAGAGGGCAAGGCGACCGATTCTTCCGGGGGAAGGGTGAATTCTTCATCTATATAAATACGTTCGACCTCTGGCATACCAGCCAGTTGCAGGATAGTTTGTTGGTCTAGCGTTGCACCCACGCCATTGATGATCCAAAATGACTCGATGTCATTCGCCAGCGCCTTACCGCTGCCCGCCGGTCCCTGCAACGCCGTCAGCACCGTCCCCTGGGTCTTTTGAGCGGTTTCGGTCAATTCTTTATATACGTCGTCGCGCTGTTGTTTGACTTCATCCAGGCTGCTATCGTCCGAAAAAGAATTTAACTTGCTAAAGTCCGCCTGCTCTTTCATGTATATAATGACGGATATTTTCTCGTTCGGCTTGTCTTTAAATGCGTCCAACACCTGAATGTCAATTTTCTCACTCAAGATTTGTGGAACGGGGGTCGGGGTTACCTTGGCGTTGTCTTGCAATGCAGACCTGCCGCCTGTCTGGTTAGCCCATCCCCTGTTTACAGGTGTAAAAGCAATTAAGAAAGTGAAAACTGTCAGAACAGCGAGGACCACACGAATTCGGGGTGCTTTACTTTTCATCTCAACTCCTGTCATCCCTGGCAATGCAGTGTGAATTTTTCATTGCGTTAATTATAACACTATTCTATTAAGGTTTTATACCCGCCTGTCTTTCCGAATTCGTCAAAACAAAGCGGGTTGATTGATCCTTAGGCGCCTTGAGCGTGAGCTGATGTGCTGTGTCTCCCTTCGTATACTCCTAGCGGTATGGGAAGAACACAGAAACCAGAATGGTGAGCACGATCAGAAATCCCACAAACATCTGTAATTCCGTATTCTTGGCTCTCATAGCAAACTCCTTAATGAGAATATTGTGTATTTAGATTGTGCAACAATCATGCCAGACAGCCGCCGACTGATTTTTATTCAAGGTGTATCTTACAAACGGGTGAGACGCAAGACGAGAGGTATCTCCAGACCTGGACAGGGGTTTGGAAACCTGACAGGTGTATGCTCTATTCCCACGTCCTTACCATCTATATCCTGTTTGCTAACCAGTTTGTTTGTGCCTTATGCGAAAACTATGTTAAAATGTGAATTAATGAAAATGAGAACCTTTTTCCCATAAATTTTATTACCGGAGGACTAACTTATGAATATTATATTATTAGGTGCACCAGGGTCTGGAAAGGGCACGCAAGCCGAGCACTTAATGAGCGCGTTGGGACTGACTCACATCGCCACCGGCGACCTTTTCCGTTACAACCTTAAGAATCGCACCAAACTTGGCTTGATGGCAGAGGAATTCATGAACAAGGGACAACTGGTGCCAGATGAAGTAACAATTGCTATGGTACGCGAACGTTTGCAGGAACCAGACGTGAAACAGGGCATTATTTTTGATGGCTTTCCACGCACTTTGCCGCAAGCAGAAGCCTTGACGGCGCTGATGGCTGAACTGGGCATGGTTTTGGACCGCGTGGTTTACCTGGTTGTGCCAGATGAGGACATCGTCGAACGCCTGTCCGGCAGGCTGATTTGCAAGGAATGTCAAACCCCCTTCCATAAAGTATACAATCCCTTCAAGACCTGCCCGCATAACAAATGTCAGAACGGCGAGTACCTTTATCAGCGCGACGACGATAAACCGGAAACGGTCAAAGCGCGTCTGGACACGTTCCACAAACAGACTGCACCGCTGATCGCCTATTACCAAAAAACCGGCAGCCTGGTGGAAGTGCCCGGCACTGGCGATATAGAGAAGGTGAAACAAGCCATTTTAGCGGCAGTTCAATAACACCAATCCAGCGCCCACTGCGGGGTAAACCTGCCCTGTGACCAACAGCGAGGAAGTATGACCGGTGAAACAAAACCAAAACCTGAAACAGCGGAAACGGAAGAAGTAAAGTTATACATCAACCGCGAATTAAGCCTGCTGGAATTTCAAATGCGCGTGCTGGAAGAAGCCAAAGACGAACGCAATCCCTTATTGGAAAGGATAAAATTCCTTTCCATCGTCGGCTCGAATATGGACGAATTTTTCATGGTGCGCGTTGGCGGCTTGAAATTGCAAGTTTCCGCGGGGGTGATCGAACGCTCCTTTGACGGCGCCACGCCCGCCGAGCAGCTGGCTTCCATTCGCAAAGTCTCATTGGACCTGCTGAACAAACAACACGCCTGTCTGGCAGATTTGATTCCAAAACTAAAACAGCGCGGGGTTCACATTTTAAATTACGCCGACCTGAACAAACAGCAAGAAACCAACGCAAATAACTACTTTAATGAAGTCGTGTTTCCGGTACTTACACCGCTGGCAGTTGACCCCGGTCATCCCTTCCCGCACATCTCGAATTTAAGCTTAAACATCGCCGTGATGATTCGCGGCGAGGACGGCAAACAACGCTTCGCCCGCATCAAAGTCCCCGACAGCCTGCCGCGCCTCGTCCCGCTCAAGCGCTCGTCGGGCGGCGTGCGTCGCGACGGCACCGTGCCGCGTAATCATTATTTTGTGTGGATCGAGCAATTGATCGCCGCCAATTTACACAGCCTCTTCCCGGGGCTGCACGTTTTGGAGGCTCATCCGTTTTACGTCATCCGCAACGCCGACATGGTCATTCAGGAACTGGAAGCCCTTGACCTGCTGGAAACCATCGAACAGAGCGTGCGCCAGCGTCGGTTTGGCAACGTGGTTTTTCTGGGCGTGCAGCCGAACATTCCCGCCCACATCCTCGCAATTTTGATAGACAACCTGGAAATGGACACCAAAGACGTCTACGTTCTGAACGGTCCAATGGGGTTGAGCGACACAATGGAACTGATGTCCATTGACCGTTATGACCTGAAAGATAAAACCTATCACCCCGCTCTTCCGCCAATTATTCACAAACGGTCCCCCGAAGGGGACATTTACAAAGCCATTCGCGAAGGAGACATTCTGCTGCACCATCCTTACGATACGTTTGCCCCGGTTATCCAGTTTCTCAAAACAGCCGCCCACGACCCGGACGTTCTGGCGATCAAGCAAACCCTCTACCGCACCGGCAAGAACTCGCCGGTGGTTGACACCCTGCTAGATGCACAACTCAACCGCAAACAGGTCAGTGTGCTGGTGGAATTGAAAGCGCGCTTTGACGAAGAAAGTAACATCGGCTGGGCAAAGAAACTGGAACAGGAGGGCGTCCACGTTACCTACGGCTTGGTGGGGCTGAAAACTCATTGCAAGGTTGCCCTGGTAGTACGCCGTGAGGATGAACACATCCGCCGTTACGTTCACCTGGCAACTGGAAATTACAACGCCGTAACCGCTCACCTTTACGAAGACATTGGCATGTTTACCAAGGACGAAGACATTGCCGCAGACGCAAGCGACCTGTTCAACTACATTTCTGGCTACTCTGCCAAACGCGATTACCGCAAATTGTTCGTGGCGCCCATCAATATGCGCCAACGCCTGAAAGAATTGATTTTACGCGAGGTAGAACACCAGAGCAACGGAAAGCAAGGGCGCATCGTTTTCAAGGTCAACGCCATCACAGACCAAGACATGATTGACCTGCTCTATGGCGCCTCCCAGGCGGGTGTAAAAATTGATTTGATCGTGCGCGGCACCTGCTGCCTGCGTCCGGCTTTGAAAAACATCAGCGAAAACATCCGCGTCATCAGCATCCTGGGCAGGTTTTTGGAACACAGCCGAATTTATTATTTTGAAAACGACGGCAACCCGAAAATTTACATGGGCAGCGCAGATTTGATGCCACGTAACCTCGACCGGCGCGTGGAAGTGCTCTTTCCGGTGGAAGACGAACGCCTGGTCAACAAAATCAAAGACGAAATCCTCTCGCTGTATCTGGCAGACAACACCAAAGCCTGGCTCATGCAATCGAACGGCAAATACGAACGCAGGAAACTTGGCGATGGAGACAAATTGGTCAACGTGCAGGCTTCCTTAATGGAGCAGCGCACGAATAAACGTTAATGTTAGGTGGGAACAAATGAACGATTCTTCTTTTTTAACACAGGAACAAAGGGAACGCTTGCAAAATCTAGCCTCCAGCGATGGACGCGGACATTTTCGCCGCCGCGCTGAGATTTTGCTGGCGTACGATCAGGGACTGTCCACTTCTGCCATCGCCCGCCAGTTGCACATTTCACCGCGTCTGGCGCGCTACTGGCGCCAGGCTTTTGCGCAAAAAGGGATGGCAGTGTTTCTGGAAAACGACGCCCCAGACGCTCCGCCAGCCCAGGCGCACGCGGTTTTACCGGAAGTGCGCCTGGAAAAGCCCAAGCCGCGTAAAAACGCCGGTCTTTCCCCCGACGACGAGGCGTATCAGGCAGGCGTCAAAGTTTTCCGCTTTCAGTTGAACCTCATCCTCGCCAACGAAGACGGGACGCGTAAGGGCGAAGACATCGAAGCGCTGCACGATATGCGCGTGGCGACGCGCCGTTTGCGGGCTGCGTTTGAAGTCTTTGCACCATATTTCCCTGCCAAGGCGATTAAATCTTTGCGCAAAGACATCCGCACTGTTGGGCGCGCCCTGGGCAACGTGCGTGACCTGGACGTGTTTCTGGAAAAAACAACCCTCAGCCTGGAAACCTTGTCTGCTGCGCAACGCGAGCGGGCGATGCCTTTGCTGGAATATTTTAAAGAACGCCGAGAGGAAATGCGTTCTCAATTGCTCATGCAGCTGGATAGCGACACCTACCACCAGTTTTTGCACAAATTTGACACGTTTCTCGAGCAACCGCCCCTTCCACCTGCCGAACCGGTGCGCGTGTGCCAGATTGCTCCGGTTCTCATCTACGCGCGCCTGGCAGACGTGCGCGCATTTTCCGGCAGCCTGGAAAACGCCTCTTTTGAGCGGCTCCATTCTCTGCGCACTTCATTTAAATATTTCCGCTATACACTGGAGTTCTTTCGCGAGGTTTTGGGTAGCGAAATTAAGAACGCCCTCGATGAGCTTAAAGCAATTCAGGATCACCTGGGCAATCTGAATGACGCCAACGTGGCGTGCAACTTGATCAGCACATTTTTATCCGAATGGGAAGCGCGCCAGGAAGTCCTGCCGTTCGCCGAACGCCACAACCCGGACGCGGTAATTGCCTGCCTGGCGGCTCGCTCCAGTGAGCGGCATATCCTGCTCACCACTTTTCCGCAAGCCTGGGAGCAATTTAACCGCCCCGATTTTCGGCGCAACCTTGCCCTGGCGGTTTCCGTCTTATAAACAGGTTTTTCACAGGAGGAACCATGAAATTGTTTTTTTTGCGGCACGGGATAGCAAGCCGCGAGCATTGGAACGGGCTAGATTCAGAACGCCCATTGACGGAGGAAGGCGTAGAGCAAATGCAGCGTCTCGCCGGTCTGTTTGCCAAACTGGAAACGGGCGTTTGTAAAATCCTCACCAGCCCGTATACGCGCGCCCGCCAGACGGCTGAGATTGCCGCGCCGGCTCTGGATATACTTGCACAGGAGGTGATCTCCGACGAGCGCCTCTGTCCGGGCTTTGGCACGGGAGAACTGAGAGCAATTTTGGCAGAATATAGCAATTGCAAGGCGCTCATGTTGGTGGGGCACGAACCAGACTTCAGCCACGTGATCGGGCACGTCATCGGCGGCGGACGGATCACCGTCAAAAAAGCCTCCCTGATCCGCGTGGATTTGATAGACGACGACGTTTTGGCTGGCGAGCTGGTGTGGCTTTTAACACCCAAGGCGTTGAGCCGGCTGACTCGCAGCGAATAATCGTAACAGGGTAAAAGATGGCGGAAAATGACAGAAACGAAGAAGACGGTTTGGGTTGGCTAGGATGGCTGGTGATCGTCGCCACCCTGGCAGGCTTCAACGCGGCTGTCCTGTTTATCGCCTACCTGGGTTTGAGTTCCACCGGCATTTTTGACGTCCAGCCATCCCGTTGGCAGGTGATGCAAACGCAAGTCTCGCAGCACGGCTTGATCGCCACACCGGCGCAGCCGCTGGCAATGCGCGTCTCTTATATGAACCGCCGCGGCACCCCAACGCCGACG
>CAZGDA010000098.1:0-9516 GCA_964524425.1 uncultured Anaerolineaceae bacterium
GCCGCTGGTTTTATCCATCCTGCGTGACGTCGTAGGGGAAAAGCTGCTCGTGGGGACAACCGCAGACTTTGCGCCTTACGAAAGCGTGGACGCACAGGGGCAACTGGTCGGTTTTGACGTGGATTTGATGCGCGAGATCGGACGGCGCGGCGGCGCGCAGGTGGAATTTCACAACATGGCAGATTTCAACAGCCTCCTGCCCGCTTTGCAGGAAGGTAAGGTGCACGCAGTCATTGCCGGGTTACGCCCTACGGCGGAAAGAAAAGAGTTGGTGGATTTCACTTCATATTATCACTTCATTCCGCAAGTGATTGTAACCGCCCCAGATTTACCGCTCTCCTTCGCGGATGCAAAAGATATCGTTACTTATAACCTCGGCGTTCAAAAGGACACACCTCTTGACCAATGGGTGATCTACGAATTAGCTCAACCAGGGTTACTGCCTCTGAAGAATTTAAACCGCTTCGATAACGCAGATCAGATCGTTCAGGCGCTGAAAAGCAGCCAGATTTTGGTGGGGGTGATGGAAGCAAACACCGCCCAACCTTACGTAACCAGCGGTGATATTAAAATTGTAAAGACCGATCAAATCGTCCCCGATGGACAGGCTATCGCTGTGCGCAAGGATCAGAGCGCCCTTCTTCAGGCGTTGAACCAGCTCATTCAAATTTTGCAAACGGAGGGATACATCTCACGTTTGGAAGCGGATTATTTCAGCCATTGAGTGGAAAACCGTTGCGAATCCATTGAAACGGAAGTGATAAATGAAGCAAATTTCAAACATTTTTCCGCCTTTTAGTTGCATTTCTTTTCATTGCGGGCTATAATTCGTGTATACAGGTGCTTTAATTTCTTTCACGCACTGAGGTACGATGTTTCTACGTAAATTGTTCTCAAAAAAGCCCAAACAAGAGGACGGGGAACGCCCTGTTGCAACAGAAACAGGCATTAAGATTGACGATTCCCCTACCCGTCCTTTTCAGGAGGATACGATGCCTCTCCCTGACCTTCCGCTGATTGAGCCAGATAACCAACCTTACCAATTATTGGTCGGCTACGGCTACTCGATTGGTCTTCACCGCCAGAAAAACCAGGATAGTATTTACACTTTTACTGCGACCCTGGCGAGTAACGACACCGCAACTCCCTTTGGCTTGTATATTGTGGCAGACGGCATGGGAGGGCACGAACTGGGTGAAGTGGCTAGCGGATCGGCGGTGCGGGCGGTGGGCAATTACGTGCTGGAACACGTTTATTTTCCCTTGCTGAAAGACAACCTGGCGCCGCCCAACATCGAAGAGGTGTTGCAAAATGCGGTCAACCAGGCGCGCCAGATGGTCATCGAAAACGCCCCAGACGGGGGTACGACCTTGACGATCGCACTCGTGGTTGGGACTACGTTACACATCGCCCACATTGGCGACAGCCGCGCTTACCTGCTGCATACCCAAGGGGACATGGACGTCATCACCCGCGATCATTCCCTGGTCAAACGCCTGGAAGAATTGGGGCAGATCACCGCCGAAGAAGCGGCGGTGCACCCGCAGCGCAACATCCTCTACCGCGCCCTGGGGCAGGGAGAGCAAACCGAACCAGAATTAACCCGCCATTCCCTGCCTTCGTGCGGCTACGTGCTGCTTTGCTCGGATGGCTTGTGGGGCGTCGTTTCACCGGAACAAATTGTGCAGATCGTTTCGCGCGCCCCCAACCCGGTGCAGGCTTGCGATGAATTGATCGAAGCCGCCAATGCCGGCGGCGGTCCCGATAACATCAGCCTGATCTTGGTGCAGGTGGTCAAACAGGTCTCTCAACGCATTGAAAGACCAGGTGGAGAGCAAAAAGATGAAGCCTAGCGGCAGTAAAGAATTTTTAAATCGGCGCATTTTAGTTGTTGACGACGAAGAGCGCATGGTGCGTTTCATCCGCTTGAACCTGGAACACGACGGTTTTCAGGTTATTGAAGCGCACAAGGGCGGTGGGGTGCTGGATTTGATCCGCACACAACTGCCCGACCTGGTGCTGCTGGACGTTATGCTTCCAGATATCGAGGGCTTCGAGCTTTTGCGCTTGATACGCGAAGTCAACAGCGTGCCGGTGATCATGCTGACCGCCAAAGGGGAAGAAGAAGACCGCGTGCGCGGCTTGGAGATGGGTGCAGACGATTACATCACCAAACCGTTCAGCCCACGCGAGCTTTCCAGCCGGGTGAAGGCAGTGCTGCGGCGCGTTGAGATGATGGCGGGCGTCCCGGAAGGGGTGATTGAGGTGGACGACAATCTCAAAATTGACTTCAACCGGCGTGAGGTATGGTTAGACGGAAAGCTGGTGCAATTGCGCCCCACTGAATACCGCTTGCTGTATCACCTGGTGCAAAACGCCGGCTGGGTGCTCTCTCACGAACAATTGCTCTCGAAGGTGTGGGGGTACGAGTATCAAGACGAGCCGCACTACGTGCGCCTTTACATCAATTATCTGCGCAAAAAAATCGAGAAAGACCCAGCCAACCCCAAATATATCCTCACCGAGCGCGGCGCCGGATACCGCTTCGTGGACTTCCACCGCCAAAAAATGAGCGCTCCTGGAAGCCCTGCTTCGTAATCGAATTTTGTACAGCGACGTTAACGTCGTCTGGCGAACCGAGGCTGACGTGAAAATCAGCAAGGCAACGATTGAGAGAGCGGGACACAGGCTCCGGCAGGGTGTTTTATAGTTTGTGTTTGGTTTTGCGAACGTAGGTGTAAGGGTATTCCTGGTGATAGGATTCGTAGCTTAACCCCCACAGCCAATCTTGCAGGTAGGCGCCGATATCTTGCAGAATGCGCAATTGATCCATCATATCCAGCATATTCTGGCGGTTTTTGCGCACGATGGTGTTATAGACGAGGCGCGCCTGCTCTTCTTGCATTCCGTCCTGAACGATCATCTCGATGCAAATGTCCGCCGGCAGCCAGGAATACAGCAGCATGTCGGGAAGCTCTGGCAGCACGCGGCTGTTTTTGCTCCATTCCGCCTGCAAGTGCACCAGCAGACGGTGCAGGCGGTCTTGGATCTCTGAGCGATGCTGGTCGGTTTCGGCAATCACTTCGCGCAGCACAACGATGGACTGCGGTCCGGCGATGACCAGTTCTTCAACCAGCTTATACATGGGGTCAACGTCCTGTTCTTCCAGGCAGCGGATCAACACGTCGCCCGCCTGTTGACGCACGTAGGCGTGTTCGATGTATTCGTAAATCATGGCAAGTGGATGATGTTGCATGGCTGCCCGGTTCAGGGGTTTTGCACCACTAAAAGATAATTCGTCGCCGACCAACCGCGCCGCGTTTCGTTATACGGATCGGAAATGTACCACCACACGTAGCCATCCGCGTCGCGGGGACCTTCCAAAACCTGAAAGATCTCCGCCTCTGAAGCCAGGGTCAAGATCGTGTTACCCAAGCCCGGCTCTTCGCGCAGGCGTAATCCGTCACCGCCGGTGCCGACAATCTGCACGTAGGCGCCGCTGACAATGTTTGGGGAGGGCGGAGTGGGCAGGTTGGATAAGGTGGGCGTCGGGCTGAGCGCGGCTGTGGGCGCGGCTGTAAGCGTGGGACTGGGCGCGGCGATAACCGTCAACAGCGCCCCTGCCGTTCCAGATTTACCGGCGGCGGGTTTGGTAAACCACAAACCGCCAAACAGCAACGCGAACATCGTCCCGGCAAGAACGAGAATGCCCAGGAAAATCCCGGCTGAGTTTAGAGAAATCGCACGCATAAATTCTATTTAGGTCTACCACAAAGGCATCGCTTGAGCAATGCCTTTGTGGTACTTTTTATGGCTGCTAAGGTTGTGGTGTGGTAACCTGCGTGGGCTGTTGGGCTGCCTCTTGCGTCATTTGCTGTGACTCTAAGAGGGCAGCTTTGTACGCTTCGGGAACGTCCGGCGTTGCCGGAACTCTCTCTTTCCACAGTTCAAAGATTTCTACTTTGGCTTCCTTACGCTGTTTTTCCACCCAGTCTTCAAACGATTTCTGGCGATGCTGCTCGTATTCGTAATATGAAATGGGGCGCGTCTCGTGTCCCAACACCTGGATGATGTGGTAGCCAAATTGCGTCTTCACCGGCTGGCTTATCTCGCCAATTTTCAGTTGAAAGACGGCTTCTTCAAACTCTGGCACCATCATGCCTTTTCCAAACCATCCCAACTCTCCGCCGTTGTCTTTCGAGCCGGGGTCGGTGGAATATTTGGCTGCCTGCACTTTCCAATCTGGATCGGCTTTGAGGGCTTCTTCTACGATTGCGGCGGTCGCTTCGTCTGCCACCAGGATGTGGCGCGCCCACACCTGCTCCTGTGCGGTGGGCAGGTCGGCGGTCATCTCGTCGTACAGCTTGGTGCGGTATATGTCGTTGCGGATCAATTCGCGCTAGTCTTGTTCGCTGACTTTGATTTCTTCCTTCAGACGGTCGTGGGTGCCCTTGTAATCAATTTCAAAAAGCTCCAGCGTATACGGCGTGGCAGTGGGGGTGAGCGAAGGTACAGCCGTCGGGCTGGGAAGCAGGGTCGGCGTGGCAGTTACTGCGGGTGTAGCGGTTTCGGTCGGCACCAGCGTGGGGGTTTCCGTGTACTGGGGAACTAACGTCATCTGCTGCACCGAGAGCGTGGACGTGGGAGCCATTGTCGGGAACGCCGTGGCTGTGGGAGTGGGGCCATCCGCGTTGTAGCCAAACTCCATCTGGATGCGTTTGGTTACCTCGTCCTCCGAGACGGTGATGCCGCGTTTGATGGCTTCCTGGCGGGTGAGGATTTCGCGGATCATACGTTCCAGCACCTGCTCGCCCATCGCAGCCGGTTCTAACTGCGGCAATATCTGCGCCATGTTTTGTTCAAAGTAGGCTGCCATTTCGGGGTTATCGGCTTTGTAGTTCTGAGCGGTCTGGTAGAGGTTGATGTATTGCTGCACCAGGCGGTTACGCTCAAAGCGCACACGGTCCTGGAAGGCTTTGCTGGTGATGTTGTCTTGCTCCACTTTGGCTACAGACTGGGTGGGAGGTAAGATGGTCGTCTGATAGATGCCAAAGAGGACAAGCCCCAAGACGATGACGACTATCGCCGCGCCGCCGATGACGAGATAACGACGGACGGTATTCTCCCGCTCCAGGCGGGCAACGTGTTTTTTGTTGAGGCTCTTCGGCTGGGTTGGTGGGGTCATGTTCTGCCTCTTAGAAATTAAAATTCGCCGACGAAGGGCAGCAGAGCCAGGTGGCGGGCGCGCTTCACTTCACGCGCCAGTTTGCGCTGGCACTTGGCGCACAGCCCGGTCTGGCGGCGCGGGCGGATTTTGCCGTTCTCGTGCAAATAACGCTTGAGACGGTCGGCGGTTTTGTAATCAATGTCCGTGCAGTTGCAGGAGTGCGGTGGAGGGGAAAAGAAACGGCGCTGCGATTGGCTGGACCTTGAAGACTCGTAGCCTCCCTCCTCGTAATCTGATTCAAATTCATCCTGGTAACCCATAGTATATCTCCTAATAAATGTGTGAATCTGGTGGTTTACGTGCGCGGGGCAAGCCAAACGGACGTTTTGTAAAATTCAGGGTTTACAAATACTGCCATCCGGCGGGCGGGCGCACGCCTTGCCATTAAAGCTGGGCGATGGCTAGTCTTCCTCAACAATGAGCAGGAAACGCATCACGGCTTCGACGAAGCGCAAATTGCGTTCCAATTCCGGGGCAAATTTGGAGGGCATTTCCGCCTGGATGTGGACGTACTGTCCTTCTTTTTGCTTGCGGATGGTGTACGCCATAGGTTTCTTGCCCCACAGGTCTACCTTGTTGATTTTGCCCCCCGCTTCGCTGATCCAGCCCTGGACGCGTTGAATAATCTCGTTGAGTGCGTCTTTATCCAGTTCAGGATGGGTAATGAAAGTGAGTTCGTAAGTGCGCATAATGAAAAAATCTCCTTCCTTGGGTTTGCTCCTGCTCGTGCGCACGAACAGGGGCGGAATTTAGGCAAGTAGTATATCACACATTGGGAGATTTGGGGAGGGATATTGCCATTTTCCCCCATCGGGATTACAATCACACCACCATGACCTCCCCCTATCTTCCCCTCGGCAAGCTGCCGCCGCACCTGTTACAGCAGGTCATCGGCGCGGGCGCGAAAAAAGACGCGCGCGTTGTGCTGGGTCCTGGCATCGGGCTGGACTGCGCCGTGGTGCAGCCGGGCGACGCCCTGCTGGTGTACAAAAGCGACCCGATCACCTTCGCCACACAAGACATCGGCTGGTACGCCGTGCAGGTCAACGCCAACGACGTCGCCACCACCGGCGCGTTGCCGCGCTGGTTCCTCGTCACCGCCCTGCTGCCGGAGGCGCACACCACGCCTGAACTCATCCAAGAGATCAGCGCCCAGGTGCAACAGGCGTGTGCGGCGCTCGGCGTTACCATCATCGGCGGGCACACCGAGATCACCCAGGGGCTGGAGCGCCCCATCCTGATTGGTACAATGATCGGCGAAGTGGGGCGCGAGAAGTTGGTCACCCCCCAGGGGGCGCGCCCAGGCGACAAGCTGATGTTGACGAAAGGGGTGCCGCTGGAAGCCGCCGCCATCCTGGCGCGCGAGTTTGCCGATAGACTGCCGTCCACTTTTTCTGCCGAGGAAATTCAGACCGCCCAAAACTACCTCTACCAGCCGGGCATCAGCATCATCCGAGATGCCCGCCTGGCGCTGAGCGCCGGGCGCGTAACCGCCATGCACGACCCCACCGAGGGCGGTCTGGCAGCCGCACTATGGGAGCTGGCACTCGCCAGCGGTCGCAGCCTGGTGGTGGACTGCGCGGCTGTGCCTGTGCCTGACCTGGCGCAACGCCTGTGCGCCGCATTTGGGCTAGAGGCGTTGTGCGCCATCGCCTCCGGTGCGCTGCTTTTCAGCGTACACCCGGCAGACGGCAGAGCTGTGCAAACCGCCCTGGAAAGCGAGGGCATCCCCTGCGCCGAGATCGGCGAGGTGGAAGAGACACCATCCGGGGCGCAGCCGGAAGTCTGGCAGATCAGGGAAGGCGATCTGGAGCGCATGCCTTACCCCGCCAGGGACGAGATCGCCCGCCTGTTTGAAGAAACGCAGCCCTAGTGCGCTGAAACAGCGCGCAGCCTGACCCTGTCGTTTCGACGAGCGCAGTTAGCACGCCACGCTTCGCGGCGCCGTCAGCTTGTGCGTCGCTACATTGTGGCGCAGCAATCCCAAGAGATAAGCCATGTGGAGATAGCATCGGTCTTCGTCCACCCAATGCCATGCAAGACGTACCTGCGACAGGGCGGGTAGGTTGTGGTTGAGCGCCGCAGCGCACCTTCCTCCCCTTCTGTGCACAAGCGAAACCCAACCCGTTGGATGATTTGTTTTTTTCACCACAAAGGGCACGGAGAACACCAAGTTCCTTATTCTCCCCCATATCCGCCATTGTGAAAACCTATCCCCAGGCAAAATGCGTTCACACATTCAAAGGCTGGCATTGCGGGCAAATATAAGTGCTCGTGCTGCCGGTTTTAATCTTCTCTATTGGCGTATTGCAGTTCGGGCAAGGCTGGTTTTCGCGATAGCCGACGATAATATCTTCCATAGCAAAACCACCCTTGTTGCCGTTCAAATCCATTTCGTAAAAAGCGCCACCTTTTTCCATGGCAGGGCGCAAACCAGCCTGAATGGCTAGGGCAAGCGCCTGCACGTCCTCCTGGCTGAGGGATTTCAATTGGCGCATGGGATGCAACCGCGCCAGAAAGAGAATGTCGTGGATGTAGGCGTTGCCAATTCCGGCGATGGAAGACTGGTCGAGCAGGAATGATTTAAGCGTGCCGCGTTTTTCCTTGACCATGTCGTAAAGCTGACCAGCGCTCAAATCCAGGGCGTTGGGGCCCAATTTGGCAAGCATGGGGTGCTGGTGCAGCTTCTCTGCCGCAGCGTGATGGACGTAGCCAAACCACCAGAAATTGATCGCCAGGCAGGTATCGTCCTGAAAATCAAAAATCAGGCGGTATTTCTGCGGCAGGGTCTGGCGCGAAACCAGCAAGATTTCTCCGCCCATGCCAAGGTTGAGCAACAACCAGCCCTTGTCCGTCTCGGTGAGCAGCCACTTGCCGCGATATTGCGTCCCGCCCAGGGTGGCGCCGCTGAGCGCGGCAGTGAATTCCTGCGGCGGCAGGTTGAGGCACTTGGGTTGGATAATTTCAATGGTGCAGATGGTTTTTCCGCTCAACAATGCGTCCATCTGGCGGGCGCGCGAGGCAATCTCAGGTAATTCCGGCATACGAGTCTCCTTAATTGCAACAAATGTTCTAGGATTATAACACAAAAAAGAAGCCGCACCAGTAGAGAATGTAGGAAGAGCGGCACTTTAAGAATCTGCTTGACCTCTAGGGAAAATATGGTAAAATTCTCCCGTTAACAAATCTACATGCCCCCATCGTCTAGGGGACCAGGACGAAGCCCTTTCAAGGCTTAGACTGGAGTTCGAATCTCCATGGGGGCACCTACACTCTTTCCCAAATAATTCTAAAACGAAATAGATAAATCCAAGTGGGTAAGCCTTGTCTTTCCCTGCTGGAATAATGCGAGAGCGTACTGGCTTACCTGGAGCTTTTTAATCTCTCTTGTAACACACAGCGAATCAACTCCGCACGTGTTTTAAGGTCAAGTTTATTCAATGCGTGGTTGATATGGGATCTCACTGTGCTTTCAGTTACAAATATTTTCTCAGCTATCACCTGGTTGGAATATCCTTCGGCAACCATTTCGACAATTTCCGATTCTCGATCACTAAGGATTTTTCGATAACTCATCGGGTTTGAGCCTGGTTTCTTTGCAGCGGTCAGAAGGCGATGTAATACGTCCCCCTCCAGTGTCGTCATGCCTTTATAGGTCTCGCGAATGGCATTAACGACGTCAATCTCCTGTTTTCCCTTTCCTACGAAACCGATCGCCCCAGATTGGACTGCCTCCAGAATGGTTGCCTGATCTTCAACCCCGCTAAAAACAAGAATACGCGCCTCTGGTTTTTCTTTGATTATCTCCCTAATCGCCTGCACACCAGGCTTACCAGGTAAACCCAAATCCATGATGATCACATCGGGAGAGTATGTACGCACTTTCTCCACTGCATCCGCTCCGTCGTGGCTTTCTCCAACCACTTCGATATCGTGCTGTCCATGGAACGTTCTCATCAGGGCTTGTATTATCAATGGATGATCATCAACAATCAAAACGCGGATTTTTTCACTCATGATCTTTCTACCAGGTATTTATTTTTACACTCTTTATCATTCTATCATAAAAGGAATGAAACATCGCTCAAGATTAATCGCCGCTGCGTACTTTGAAGCTAAGATAAAAAATCTTGAAAAGGAATTTCCTGCGATTTTTCTATCAGCATGATGTCCCTAAATCCCCATCGGGAAGACTTCAATTCGTTGATAAACCGTTGGATTTACAAGCCATGCAATGATAGGATCATTAATAGTCTAATAATATTGCAATAAAAAAACGTTGTATAATG
>CAZGDA010000099.1:0-9472 GCA_964524425.1 uncultured Anaerolineaceae bacterium
TGTTCCCGCTGTTCCACTCTACCAGGCGTTGCCAGACGATGGCACCGTTTTCATCACAAAAACGGTCGAAGAATTGCCGTGAAAGACGATTAATCAGAATATCGCGCTCATAGGCGAACTTCTCGTTATGTTCTTTGGCGCGATAACCAATGGGTTCGATTATATCCGTATACAGATTGGGATTTTCGCTTATTAAATACCAAAAATTTTGACCTGCAATCTTCATGTAGCCGCGTAAATAGGTGGTTTTGGTCTTCCCATAACACAATCCTAAGACGGGTTGGATGTTGGCATAGTTACCTATTTGGAGATAATTATCAATGGCAGAATTAAACTCTCGTTCTAAATTCATCTCTTGATATATGTTTAAACAATTCGGATCTGTTTGAATGTGGATAATATAATGAGTATCCTCAACGGTAAATTCTAAGTCCACACCTGGTATTTTAGACTTATATCCATCACGAAACCTACATACTATAAATATTGCCAATTCTCTTAATAAAACACTCAACAATTCATCCTGTCTTTGCCACAGGTAACGATCTAGATGTTTTCTTATCCATGTGTCAATAAGGTGAATTGGTTCGTTGATTGAATGCAGGTAAGGGTTATACGATAGGATATGGTCTAGTGTAAGATTGACTAATACATCTTCCTTTTCTCGTTGAAGTTGGTCAATGCTATCATGGATAAAATCCTGGATTTCATCTTTATTGATTTGGTTCATGTCACACCTACCCGCCCTCAGTTAGAAAATCCCGAAAACCTATCATCAATTTCAGTACGTAATTCTATTCCCACTTTTTCAAAGACGTTTAATAATTCTTGATATGTATTTTCCCCACCGAGGAAATCCCAGAATTCTTCTGCTACTTTTAATTCTAATGGTAAATCAAACATACCTTGAAAAGTCCAGCGTGCATACGGCTCGGGTTCGTACGGATTATACGGAATTGCTAAGAGAGTATGTATCTTTGCTTGTGGTTCAATTGCTCCTCGGATCGCAACCCACTCGAGTAAAGTGCGCTTAAATTCTTTTATCCCACCAAGATTCGGTTTGGCTGTCTTTAAGTCAAAATAAAATTCTACATCTTCGTGTGTTTCAAGAAATAGATCTATACGCGGTCTTCTTATTGATTTTATCTCACCCATCCGGGCTACTTTCATTATACGAGTTGTCTCTACTGTTTTATCGGCTTTTTTCGCTAACATAGTTAAATCGTCAAGTATTGTCTGGATTTCGTTTTGTGCATTTTTGCTAATGGTATTATTAAAATTCTTATATTGACTTACTGCGCGTTTAAAATTAGGAATAGCAATAATCACAGCAATTTTTTCAAAAACAGATGAACCTAGCATCGTGTTGATAGACTGAATAAAGGAATACAAAGCCATTCTGTCACGTCCTAGAAGTCTCACGTGAAAAGGCATTGCATTTGGCTCGTGAGCATATTCGTTTAATTTACGTCGAATTTGCTGTTTTAGAAGTGCCTCGATGTTTTCTTGTTGGCTTGAAGATAGACTCATTTATCTCTCTCCTTTAACATCAAGAAGATGGTTTCTTGATACGGATCGTCGCCTTGTTCCGTTCGCTTGGTTACTGCGCGATGAAATTGGTCAACGATTGTTAATCCACTTAACCTGGCTATTTCGGGATACAAACGAAAACGGTCATTTGCAACGATAAAGACTCGTCCATCTGGCTTTAGCGAGGGAAGTACATTCCGAAGGACGGAAGATATCCCCTCGATATAATCTTGTTGTGCTTGCCTGGATTTTCCGTTTTTCTTAGGACCGATTTCAAGCTCATCCTGGCGGGGAAAACCAAATAATTCATAGGCATAAATATGTTGGTCGTGATAATCTATTTGACCCACATAAGGAGGAGAAGTAAATATACCGTCGAAAAATCTACCAGAAATCGGTGTATGTAACAATTCACTTTTTAAATCAACGTTTCTTGAATCTGCCTGGATGGCTGTTGTAGTTTTATCTGACCGGAGTTTATCAAATTCCGCTAATCGTCTTGCTGTATCCTCACTATAGGCATGTATTTTAGAAAGGCATTGGTCTATTGGGGTACAGTAGCGATTATGTTTTTTACACCAATAAGGCTCTCCTACTGGCAGAGGGATTTTAGGGGTCGCCAGATCATAATGCGTAATAAGTCTGGATGAACGAACGGCTCTACTCAACACAACTCTCAATAAATTCTGGTATTCATACTGAGGTATTAAATAGCGATAATAGAGCATCTCTAATAATGCTCGCGGGGCAAACCAGGTTCGCAAGTATGCGCTTGCACAATCCTCTAATAGATTATCCTTAAGTTCATCCATGCGATCTTCAGGGAATAATGACATATTTGTTTCCGGTGATCGCGTCAGGTATTTTGAAAATATAGTAACCCTTTTTTCGATTTCTAAGATTTCAGTTCTTGCCTTAATAATGTTATATTTCTGTGTTTTTACATCTGCAATCAGGCAATTAAAGGGAGAAATGTCAACGCCTATGGCGTGCATTTTCATTTCATTTGCCTGTACCAAGGTCGTTCCCGATCCCATAAAAGGATCTAATATGATGTCGTCTTCTTTGAAATAACGCCCTAAAAACCATTCAACAAGCTGAGGTATGAATTTACCCAAGTATGGGTGAAGGCGATGGACGTGTTTTGTCCTTTTATACTCGGGAATATCGTGGAAGCCAAGTTCTGGATGAAGCCCAGCATGATGATGTTTTTCAAGTCCCTGTTCAATTAAGGAAAGGAAAAGGCGTAATTCCTTCATGGAAACGCGCAGCTCACCATTATGGGCGCGGGATATGATTTCTCCCTGATCGTTATATTTACCGATCCGTCCGCGTTGGATGTAATCGCGAATATTATGAGGAGTCTTGCCTACTTTACTGGCAGCTTCTTCTAACGTAACAAGTTCTAAATCATTGCTCATACATAAATTTTACTCCAAATATCTGCCTTTGGGAAAATCTATGATAGAATCCGCCTGGACGAGGTAACGGCATGGCTCACCCGCTGACGGAATTGCACGGCTTTTTGCTTGACATGGACGGTACGTTTTTCCTGGGAAAGAACCTGACCGAGGGGGCGGCGCGGTTTCTTGATGTCATTCAGGAACGCGGGCTTTCTTATCTCTTCCTCACGAATAACTCCTCGCGGCACCCGCGTCAATACGCCGAAAAACTCACTTACCTGGGTGTGAACGTCCCCGTAGAAAAAATCTTCACCTCCGGGGAAGCTACCGCTTTATACCTGACCCAGCGCTACAATCCGTTGCCACGCCTGTACGTGGTGGGCACGCCTGACCTGGAAGAACAATTGCGCATGTTTGGCTTCTCTTTGGTAGAGACGGATGCCCAGGCGGTGGTGCTCGGCTTTGACCTGACTCTCACGTATCAGAAATTGTGGCTGCTGTGCGATTACGTGCGCGCCGGGCTGCCCTATTATGCCACACACCCCGATCTGAACTGCCCCTTGCCAGATGGTTGTATGCCCGATATTGGAGCGATGATCGCCTTCGTTAAAACTTCCACCGGGCGCGAACCGGATGCCATCATCGGCAAGCCTAACCGGATTATCGTCGAGATGGCGGCGAGGAAGCTGGGCACGCCCATTTCGCAACTGGCTATGATCGGCGACCGCCTTTACACTGACATCGCCCTGGGGCAAACTTCTGGAATTCGCACCGTGCTGGTGCTCAGCGGTGAAACGCGCCGCAGCGACCTGGAACTCAGCCCCTACCAACCGCAGTGGGTGTTTGAAAACCTGGCTGAGATTGCAGATTTATTCCACTCTTGAATATCGAACATTTGCTCTGTTTGACCCTTGACGAACTAGAACAAAAGTGCTAAAATCAAGTTTGTCGGTTTATCCATTCGTTAAATAAAGGAGTAGAATATGAGTACGTTAATTGCTTTTTGTGGCATTGATTGTGGCGAATGTCAGGCTTATAAAGCGACCCAAGCCAACGACCGCGACTGGATGGAACGCATCCTGGCAGAGTGGCGCGTTCAGTATAGCTCACCGGACATGAACATCAACGCGGTTATCTGTGATGGCTGCACCTCCAGCGGCAGGCACGGCGGCTATTGTCCTGAATGTCCTATACGCGCCTGCGCGGTGGAACGCAACGTAGTGAACTGCGCCCATTGTGCGGATTACGCCTGCGAGAACTTAAACGGTTTCTTTGCTATGGCGCCCCAGGCAAAGGAAGGGCTGGAAGCAATCCGAAACTCGCTTTCGGGCGCTTAAGCCCCTTTTCAGCCACAGCCCTTTAGGATACAATTAACTTATCTCTATTCTGATCGGAGGCGACGATGGCTGAATTATTCCAGGTGGGAGACGACACGTTTGAGCAGGAGGTGTTGCGCTGCCCCTTACCCGTATTGGTGGATTTTTCTGCACCCTGGTGCGGTCCGTGTAAGATGATTGACCCCGTTCTCAAAGAACTGGCGGAAAAAGAATGGCAGGGAAAGGTGAAAGTGGTCAAGGTGAATGCAGACGAGAACCAGGCAACCGTGGAACGCTGCGGGGTGATGGGCTTACCCACTTTACTGCTTTTCAAAGAGGGTAAGATGGTGACCGGGTTTCGCATCAGCGGCTATAAGCCGAAAAAGAAAATGCAAGAAGAAGTGGAAGCGGCTTTGTAATTTGATAAACAAAAAGACGGCGCAACTTGGCGCCGTCTTTTTGTTTAATCTTTTCTGCTGCGCAGTGGGTTACCCCAGCTTGGCGCTGGCGCGTAATGCCTCCGCCTTGTCCGTTTGTTCCCAGGTCAAGTCGAGGTCGTCGCGCCCGAAATGACCGTAAGCAGCGAGCTGTTGGTAGATGGGGCGGCGTAGTTTCAGGTCGCGGATGATGGCGCCGGGGCGCAGGTCGAAGTGATGTTGGATGAGTTCGGCGATTTTTTCGTCGGGGATGCGTCCGGTGCCGAAGGTTTCCACGTTGACACTGAGGGGGTGCGCCACGCCGATGGCGTAGGCTACCTGGATCTCGCAGCGTTCTGCCAGGTCGGCGGCTACGACGTTCTTGGCTGCCCAGCGGGCTGCGTAAGCGGCAGAGCGGTCCACTTTCGTCGGGTCTTTACCGCTAAACGCGCCGCCGCCGTGGCGTCCCATGCCGCCGTAGGTATCTACGATGATCTTGCGTCCGGTAACACCTGAATCGCCCATGGGTCCGCCGATGACGAAACGCCCGGTGGGGTTGGTGTAAATCTTGAGGGTACTATCCACCATTTCGGCGGGCAGCACGGGTTTGATCACCAAATCAATCAAGCCTTCGCGGATGGTCTCTTGCGAAACGTCGGGGGAATGCTGCGTGGAGATCAACACCGTGGTGATACGCTTGGGTTTACCGAAGGCATATTCCACCGTTACCTGGCTCTTGCCATCCGGGCGCAGCCAGGTAACCATTTTCTCCTTGCGCACTTTTGCCATCTGGCGAGTGAGCTTGTGCGCCAGATAAATGGGCATGGGCATGAGCGTCGGTGTTTCGTCGCAGGCAAAGCCAAACATCATTCCCTGGTCGCCTGCACCGACGGCTTCGATGTCGATTTCTGCCGGTTCGCCGGCTTTGGCTTCCATAGATTTGTCCACGCCCAGGGCGATATCTCCAGACTGGTTTGCCAGGGCAACCTGTACGCCACAGGTGTTGCCGTCGAAGCCTTTTTCGCTATCGTCGTAGCCGATGCCCAGCACGGCTTTACGCACGAGTTGGTCGTAATTGATTTGCGCCTTGGTGGTGATCTCGCCCAAAAGCATCACAAAGCCGGTTTTCGTCGCCGTCTCACAAGCCACGCGGGAATAAGGGTCTTGTTCCAGGCAGGCGTCCAGAACGGCGTCGCTGATTTGGTCACACATTTTATCGGGATGCCCCTCGGTAACGGATTCCGAGGTGAACAACAATGAGGGTGAAGCCATGAAAGAAGTAGTCATTTATAAACCTCCAATTTATTGTTTGACAGGGCTTTTAAATAAGCCGTTTCGTAGAATCAAAAACCCCTTCGCGAAAAGAAGGGGCAAGGCTTATGTGCGGCGCCGCCTTCTCATCTTCCAGATACAATCTGCCGGAATTAGCACCTTGTGCATTGCACACAGACTGTTCAGATCGTCCACGTGCAATCCCAGGTTGCCGAGGTTTCAACGGGCCGGTCCCTCCACCTCTCTGGATAAGAATACCGCCAGGGGTTATTCAATTACTGTGCGTAATATTATCATAGATGAGTAGGTTTGTCAATTAAGAATTTGATGAGGGAAATTTACCTGGTTCTTCAGCGTGCTTAACGCCTGACGAGAGGGCAACAAGCTTGTTTTTAAAAGACAACTGGCAGCGTTATTGCTGCCAGTCATCCCTGGGGGTATCGTGTAGATGTATCTATACGCTGATGTCAATTGGTTCTTGCCCGGTAGAGGTATCTGTTGTGCTGGCGCTTTCTGGCAGCGCTTCTTGCTTGGCTGCTGGCGGCAGGATGGTGAACTTGATTTCCACGTTTGTTTGCTCACCTTCGACAGTGAGGCTTTCATCATAATCAAGGTAGGGCTTGCCTTTGCCGCTGAGGGTGATCTCTTCTTTTTCTCGCTTGCCTTCAGATAATTTGAGTGAATTCAGCAGGCTGATCAATTCCAAAATCTCTTTGAAGATGCCGCTAATTTTGGCATCTCCCAGAAGGGAACGAATGGCTTCGTCGTCTAGTTTGATGCTGATGTCTTTATCCCCTTTCTTGCGCATGATGGACGATAACGCTTTGGCAAGGTCTTGCAAGATTTCCTCGGGTGTGCGGGTTGTTTCCACCGTTTTGGCTGAGATTTTTTGTTCTACGTGTAGTTGGCTCTGCTGGAACGAAAGGGAAAACTCAAAGGGTTTGCCGCCAATCTGTTCAAAATCTTCGGCTGTCAACCCCAGCGCTTCGGCGGAGAACGTGGCTTCGATGGTGATGTTCTCCTGTTTCATGGAGATGTTCTTGCTGCTGTGGGCGCGCAACGCCATGCTGTTATCGCTGCTGCGATAGCCGATGTACGTTTCGTCCGAGGTGAAGCTGTATTCGCTTAGCTCGTGGGTATAAGCAAATTGCACGAGCGGAGAAAGTTGCAGTTCAGAACTCGATTTTTTTGTGGTTTGTGTGGCTTTGGCTGTGTTGCTTTCCAGCGTGCGCGTGGTAGATTGGGAAGACTGGGAAAGCGCGTCCAAATCAATGGGTAACCCCTGTATTTTCATAACCGACCTCCTGCCGATTTATTATGGTTGGGCGTTAGCCTCCTGCCAGCGATCCATTGATGGTACCCAACTGCTTTTGTTATCGGCACTTACGGGGAAAACCTGAGTCTTGCGGGGCTGCGCTTGTTTCAGCAGACGTTGTTTGGTTGATGCCGATCCCGCTGTCTTCGATAAGGCACGGATGGTAGCTTATCCGCCGATCTGGCTCATCGAGCGCTGGACGGGCAGGTCGCCCAGGGCGAGATCGTGCCCTTTTGGTTTGTTCCAGATGCCCTGCAAGATCATGCGGCGCAGTTCAGCTGTGGAGGCGCCGTTGCGCAACGGCGTTAGCAGGTCAACCTCGTCGTCGTGCAGCAGGCACAGGCGCATCTTGCCGTCGGCGGTGAGGCGGATGCGCGTGCACGCGTCGCAAAACGGGTCGCTGATGGAATTGATGAAACCCAGGTCGCCCGCTGCGCCTACCAGACGGTAGAGGCGCGCCTCGCCGTCCAGTTCACCATTGTTGAGCATTTCCAAGTTTCCCAGCTCGCTTTCGATGCGCGCCTGCACGGCGCTGGCTGTAACGAAGTGGTGTTGCGCAACGTCATTAGCGCCGTTCAACGGCATCCACTCGATAAAGCGCACCTGCCAGGGACGGGTGAGGGTCAGGCGCGCCAGGCGCAGGTACTCTTGCGAAGGGGTGCTTTCCATCATTACGACGTTGATCTTGATGGGGGTCAGCCCGGCGCGCTCGGCGGCGTCAATTCCCTGCCAGACGGATTCCAGGGCGCCACGGCGGGTGATCTCGCAGAAGCGCTGCGGGTCGAGCGTGTCCAGGCTGATGTTGACGCGCTGCAGCCCGGCGCGCGCCAGCGGTTGTGCCAAGTCTTTGAGCAGCACGCCGTTGGTGGTCATGGTCAGGGTGCGCACGCCGCGCAGGTGGGCGATGCGTCGCACCAGTTCCACCAGGTTCGGGCGCAGGGTAGGTTCGCCGCCGGTCAGACGTAGCTTGTCGAAGCCCAGGCGGACAAACAAGCGCGCCAGGGTCAGGATTTCCTCATCCTGCATCAACTCCGCCGCGCTGTGAAAGCGCACCTGCTCTGGCATGCAATACGTACACTGGAAATTGCAGCGATCGGTTAGACTGATGCGCAGGTAATGCAAATTGCGCCCAAAACGGTCATTTGCCACGTCGTCCTGGCTTTTCCTTCCGCCCTTTGTGATATACTGTGTTTAAGTTGCAGTGTTGGTTTATCGGGCGATTTATTATAAATTATATCAGATTTATGCTAATTAATGTGTCTGCTTTTGCCAGTTTAAGAAAGTATCTGCCCGGCGTGACGGAAGGGGAAACGCGTTCGCTGCAGGTAGCGGCGGGCGCAACGCCGCGCCAGATTGCCCTGGAATTGGGCTTGCCCGTGGGCGAGGTGTACGTGGTGATGCGCAACCACCTGCCGGCTTCCCTGGACGAGCCGCTCGCCGACGGCGACCGCCTGGTCTTCCTGCCCTTGCTGGATGGAGGGTGAGAGGATGCGCAGGTTGGATGGGAACTTGCCTTCTGCGCTATGGAGATGCTATAATTATACAAACTTCGTTAAGCAAATCTGCACTCGCCAAGCGAATGTGAAATTGAATTCATTCCCGCGTGTTTCAGACGCCCAATGGAAAGGGTAGTAACAGCTATGTTAAGTTGTCCACAATGCGGTTTTACAAATCATACCCCCGATACCCGTTTTTGTGAAAATTGCGGCGCCAGGCTGCCACAAACGGATGCCATTCCCGACTCCCCTCCCATTCCACAAGCGGAAACGCAATCCCTATTGGGTGATCCGACAGGCGAGCAACTGGGTGAGATAGAACAGTTTGGAGATGGCAGCCTGCTTGGCAACCTGTGGGCGAGTGTTCAGGATGTTTTCAGGAGCAGAACGAAACTCATCGTCGTTATTGCGATCGTCGTCGTGGTATGTTGCTGTTGCAGTTGGTGTGCGATCAGCGTGCAGGGGCTGGGTTACGTACTTTCCTCCACGGCAACGCCTACACCCGATGTGCAATCACGCGGAGTGCGCGGAAATTATGAGAATCACAAGGGAAATCTAGAATCTTGCGCGGTTTGTGCGTCGTCGGGTGGTATATGTGGAACACACGCGGAGGCGCGGAGTGCGCGGGGTAAGCGGTGAAAATGAGGATCATAAAATAAAATTCGAATCTTGCGCGGTTTGTGCGTCTTCGGGTGTTATATGTGGAATACGCGCGGAGGCGCGG
>CAZGDA010000100.1:0-9423 GCA_964524425.1 uncultured Anaerolineaceae bacterium
CTGTGGCATTTTAGGGATTGCTTCGGTCGCTGCGCTCCCTCGCAAAGACAAGAAGAGGCTGCGCTCAGTCGCAAGGACAGGGGGAGTGTCATTGCGAGCCGCAGGCGAAGCAATCTGAGCAAGGCGGGAACGGGTAGGTTAACCACGAAGATCACAGAGGAAACGGAGGGGTGCGATGCCCGAACGCCCACAATCCGTTATAATTAGCGTGCTATGCAAGAGATGCAAAACCTGGGAGACGTGTTGACCGCAGCTGCGGCGCGCCTGAAACCGCTCAGCGAGACGTGGACGCTGGACGCCCAGGTGCTGCTGGCGCACGTGTTGGGCAAGCCGCGCAGTTGGGTGATGGCGCACCCCGAAGCCAGGCTAAGCGAGGACAAGGCGCAGTCTTTTCAAGAGGCGTTGCAGCGCCTGGCGGCGGGCACGCCCCTGCCTTACCTCATCGGGCGGCGCGAGTTCTACGGGCTGGATTTTGAAGTCAACCCCAGCGTGCTCATCCCGCGCCCGGAGACGGAACACCTGGTGGAAGCCGCCCTGCAATGGCTGAAGGAGCACCCTGCCCGCCGCAAAGCCGCCGACGTGGGCACTGGTTCGGGCTGCATCGCCGTTACGCTCGCCAAGAGTTGCGCGGATTTGCGCCTGCTGGCGCTGGACGTATCCTGGGGGGCGCTGCAAACCGCCCGCCGCAACGCCCGCAATCACGCCGTGCAGGGCAGGATCGCCTTCGTGCAGGCGGATCTGCTGGCTCCTGTGCGGGAGAGGTTCGACCTGCTGTGCGCCAACCTGCCTTACGGCTCGCGCGCACACCTGCCGCCCGCCCCGCCCGCGGCGGTGGAAGGGGAGCCGCGCCTCGCCATGCAGGGCGGTGAGGACGGGCTGGACCTCATCCGCCGCTTTCTGCGCACGGCGCCGGCTTGCGTGGCAGCCGGAGGGCTGGTGCTGCTGGAAATCGAAGCCTTTCAGGGGGAAGCCATGCGCCGCCTGGCGCGCCAGCATTTCCCTGGCGCGGGCGTGGAAGTGCGCCGCGACCTGGCGGGTTTGGATCGTCTGGTGGTGGTTCAGACGGCGGGCTGAACGATTTTGCGCTTATTCCTGAGAGAGTTCGGATTCTTCTTTTTGGCTGGCTTCATACAGCGTCTGGCGCAGGCTGTCCAGCACAACGCGCACCCCGCTTACCTCATCGAGGACGTACCAGTGTTCCCAGCCGTTGCAGGGCGCATTTTGAATGGCGCTGCCCACCTGGTGAATTGAACCGCTCGTCCCGTTGTAGGTAACGCAGCCGTTTGCCAGCACGCAGGCGCTTATGGCGCCTTCTTTGCCAAAATAAAGCGTTTGCCCGGGCTGAAGCAAGCCGTTTTCCAGCAGCGCGCCGAAGGGGATGCGCGGGCGGCTGCGCCGCGTGGGGAAGCTGAACACGTCCTCGTCCGGCGCCGTCCGTGGAATGGCATCCAGGCGCGCCTGGGCTGCCTGGATGTACTCCTCCTGGCGTTCAATGCCAATGTAATGGCGGCGCAGTTTCTTCGCCACCGCCCCGGTCGTGCCCGTGCCAAAAAAGGGGTCGAGGACCACGTCGCCGGGGTTGGAACTGGAGAGGATGACGCGGTAGAGCAGCGCTTCTGGTTTTTGCGTGGTGTGGATTTTTGTGCCGTTGACCTTCAGGCGCTCCCTGCCGGTGCAAAGCGGAATCTCCCAGTCGCTGCGCATCTGCAAATCGTCGTTCAGCGCCTTCATGGCGTGGTGGTTGAAGGTGTAGCGCGCCCCTTTGTGTTTTTGCGCCCACAGCAGGGTCTCGTGAGCGTTGGTGAAGCGCACGCCGCGAAAATTGGGCATGGGGTTGGTTTTTACCCAGATGACGTCGTTGAGAATCCAGTAGCCCAGGTCCATCAGGATGGCGCCGACGCGGTAGATGTTGTGGTACGAGCCGATCACCCACAGCGTGCCCGTGTCCTTGAGCACGCGCCGGCAGGCGCTAAGCCAGGCGCGCGTGAACAGGTCGTAATCCTTCCAATCCGCGAATTTATCCCACTCGTCGTCCACGCCCTGCACACGGGTCATGTTGGGGCGCCACAATTCCTGGCTAAGCTGTAAATTGTAGGGCGGGTCGGCGAAGATCAGATCAACAGATTTCTCCGGCAGGCTGTCCAGTGCTTGCACACAGTCGCCGCGCAAAATTGAATCCAGGGGGAGCGTCTCAATACCCATACGGAACAAATCATCTCACAGGCTGTACGCCGTGGGGAGAGGTCAGCGGCACTTCTTCCCCGTCTTGCAATACCGGCATTGTCCGTCTTCGTCAAAGTAATAGCATTTACCGTTCTCGTCGTAGTAATCTCTGCAAGTTTGGTAATGCCAGTACGGATTGCAATAATAAGGACAATTGCACCCCCGGCAGGTTTTGCAATTATCTCGCACGACAGGTCCGGGAGTAACGAGGCGGGCGTAAATCGAATTACAGTTGCTGCAAGTGTAATAGTAGTAATTGCCGTAATAATGCGCTCGCGTTGGGGTCCACTGCGGGAGGACGACCTGCCCGGTGTAAGCCAGGCGGTTGCTGGCGATTTCGTAAACGTAAATGGTTTGCGAGCCGCCGCGCACCGAGGGTCCTGTGCAATACAGGCGGTTTGGATAATCTGCCACCACGCTGCATGTGTAGCTCTGCCCTTCAATGACGGCGTAATAGCTGCCGCTCACGTTGCCGGACAATTGCAGGGTGATGAGATAGCGGTTGTTGCCCAAAAAGCCGTAGCGGTAAATGTAAGCGCCGTTGAAAATGGCATCCGAGATGGGCGGCATGGGCGTAATCTGAATCACCGGCAGCGGTTGGCTGGCTGCCTGGGTTTGGGCGATGGCGGTTTGAATGAGGGGTACCTGGGCGACCGACGCTGCCTGCGTTTCGGCGATGGCGGTCTGGATTTGCTGTTCCATAGAGAGAGAAGCGCGTGCGGCGGTTTGGGTCTGCATGACGGCAGTGGCGACGCGCTGCTCAAACGAGAGGCTGTCGGCGACGGCGGCGGTCTGGGTGGCTTCTCCTGCGGGGATGATGGTGGTGAGCACCTGCGCCTGGGCGGTCGCCAGCAAGTCTTGCTGGGCGGCTTCTTCCGAAGCGCTCATGGTTGAGGGTACGTCTGCTGATGCGGCGTAAGGGGTTTGTGCGACGCCGCTCAACGCGCAAGCCAGGCTAACGAACGCCAAGCTGGTGCAGACAATCAACAGACGCAAGAATTTCTTGTCCATTGTTAAATCTCCTTCCGCGGCACACAAGCGTGCGTGTACCTGCTTTAATTATATCACATAGATAAAGGGGTCCTGGCTGCCCTCGAGCACTTCCCCAACTTCCCAGAGCGGTTGCTGCACTTCGGCGGCGTGTTGCAGCAGGGCGGGCACGCTTTGCGCCGCAACGGCGAACAAAAGCCCGCCGCTGGTCTGCGGATCGAACAGGAGCAGTTGGGCGTCTTCGCCGAGCGTCTCGGCGAAGCGCACGTGTTCGCCGAAATACAGGCGGTTGTCGTGCGCGCCGCCGGGGAAGATAAACTCTGCGGCGCACTCCTTTGCCCCGGGCAGGCAGGGGATGCGCTCGAAATGGAAGCGCAAGTTTGTGTGCGATGCGAACGCCATTTCCCAGCCGTGCCCCAGCAGGCTAAAGCCGGTAACGTCGGTGCAGGCGTGCGCCCCAAAATCCAGCGCCAGTTGGGCGGCGCTCTGGTTGAGGCGTTTCATCCAGGCGATGGCTTCGCTGGCGAGGGCGGGGTTGATTTTATCGTTCTTCAGGGCGGTCATCAACGTGCCGCTGCCGAGCGGCTTGCTGAGCAGCAAGACGTCGCCCGGCTGGCAACCGCCTTTGGTGAGCACGTGCTGCGGGTGGGCGAAGCCGAGCACGGCAAAGCCGAATTTGGGTTCTTTATCCCGCACGGTGTGCCCCCCGGCGACCACAACGCCGGCTTCGCGGCATTTCTCTGCCCCGCCGTGCATAATTTCACCCAAAAAATCAACCGGTAAATTGGGAGGCAGGGCAGCGATATTCAGGGCGAGGAAGGGTTTGCCGCCCATAGCGTAAATATCGGAAAGGCTGTTTGCTGCTGCGATGGCGCCGTAATTGTAAGGATCGTCCACGATGGGGGTGAAGAAATCGGCGCTGAAAACCAGGGCGCGTTCGGCGGCCAGACGCCAGACGGCGCAGTCATCCGGCGCGTTTAAGCCGACCAGTAAATCGGGGTGATCACCGGGCGGGAAAAAAGAATCCAGGGGGCGCAAAACTTGCGCCAGCGTCTCCGCAGGAAGCTTGGAGGCTCAGCCAGCGCAGCTTGAGAGGGACGTCAGGCGGATTTGTTTCCCGGATGAAGAAGCGGGGTTGTTATCGCTCATGGGGATAATCTTATCACAGTATGCATGTAAAATGGAAGTGTTTGGGAAATCTGGTAAATCCCACGACCTTGATGGCGATGAGAGGATGAAAACCAGGAGGGTAGAAAAACCCCTGTTTTGCTGCGTTGCGAAGGTTGTCATATTCCCTTTTCTTGTGTATGATATTAAAAACAGCCTTTTTGTGCAGGAAACGATATGGCAAGACACCGACGCGTGGCGTTGTTTATGGATTATGAAAATTTTTACGCATCCCTGACTCATCGCAATCTGGTGGAGGGCAGGGGAGAGGCAGCCCCGCGCCTGGATTTTTTGAGCCTGGTGGATTACGTGCGCGCCCATTACGGCGCACTCAACCAGGGGGATTTCGTCGCCGCCGCCAATTTCAGCCATTACGATCGCCAGAAAGGCGGTTTGAATCAGGTCGCCACTCTGGTTCACGTGGATAGTTTTGAGCCGCGCCAGGTGCGCAACCAGATTCAGCCCACGCCGGGCAAAAAACGCGTGGTGAAAGATTACGCCGACATGCGCCTGGCGTATGAGATCGGCAGACACGTTTCCGCCTCCCCGGCAGATATGTATATCCTGGCGAGCGGGGATAAATCCTTCGCCGCAGTGGGACAGGCGCTGCGCGCCCAGGGCATATCTGTGCTGTTTTTGCTTTCCTTCCCAGACCTGGCGGCGGTCAACATCAAGGAGGAGTTCACCTGGATAGATTTTTCCGAAACACAAGCGCTTGAGCAGGCGCTGGAAAAGAACGCCCAAGAGACGGGCAAGCAGACTCCTGAGGGTGCACCCGCCCGCACGCAGGTGGACGAGCTTTGCGACATGATTTCGGCGCTGCGCCAGGAATTCAGCACAGCCGTGCCGCTTGCCCTGGTGAAGGCGGTGTACGGCTCACAGCACGGGCATCATCTCGTTCAGGCGGCACAATCGCAGGGGCGCGTTGACCTGTGGGACGACCCCGGCGGCGTGGCGTGCGTTTCGCGGCGCGAGGAGCGCGTGTTCAATAAAGTAGTACCCATGTCTGTACGGCGCGGTTTTGCAGCCCGCGCCGATTTGCTCTATCGCGTCGTGCACATTGCCGAAAGTGGATTGAAGGAACCCACGCGGGCGGAATGGCGGCGCGCCCTGAAAGAGCAAGGCGGAATGAGCGTGAAGGACGCCAAACAAATGCTCAACGATTTGCTTGAGCGCGGCATTCTTAAAGATGGCAGCCTGGATAAACTGGATCTGTCCCTGGATAGGGTTTTACAATTTTTACAGGAAACTCACGAAGCTGCCTCGTAAAGCCAAAGCGTCGAAGCGTTTACCCTGGGAAAAAGTGGAAAAATTTGTAACCTTTTGAGACGTATACCGTCTAACCTGTGTGTTTATGGAACGAGAGGAAAAACTAAAACGGGAGCGTGCGACTCCCGTCTGGCGGTCTGGCTTGTGTGTTTATGGAACGAGAAGAAAAACCCGTTGAGCATAAAGTGGAAGAGGTGGGAGATGGTATAATACTTCATAGAGAAGATGACGGATTGACGCCTTTGCGCGCCGGGGACGTGTGCCCGCGCTGCAAGGCGGCGCGGGTGGATTACGATGGTCTTTTGAACATCGTTTGTCCAAATTGCAAATACACCCTGGGAGGGGCTTGTACGTGATAATTATGGTACTGCCCCGGCGGGGCAAAAAGGAGACAAGATGGCTGATAGATTTTTAGACAATGATATTGTATCTCAAATTAAAGAGGCGTTTGCGGAGATGAAGAAACCGGTAGAGATGCTGCTTTTTTCGCGCAAAGAGGATTGCGTTACCTGCTCTGATATGCGCCAACTGGCGCAGGAGGTGGCAGACATCTCTGATAAATTATCCCTTAGCTTTTATGACGTGGAAGATGACGCAGCATTGGCGGCGAAATTTGGCGTGGATAAAGTGCCCGTGCTGGTTTTAGCAGCCAAAGACGGCGAAGAAATCACCGATTATGGTGTGCGCTACGTGGGGCTTCCCGCCGGGCATGAATTCGGTTCGTTTATCAGTGACCTGATGATGGTCTCGCAGCGCGACTCCGGGCTTAGCCCGCAAAGCCGCCAGTTTTTGGGAACGTTGAAAACACCGCTCAAGTTCATGGTCTTTTTCACCCCTACCTGTCCGCACTGTCCGCGCGCCGTGTCGCTTGCGCATAAATTTGCCCTGGAAAGCTCGTTGGTGCAGGCAGAGGCTATTTCTGCAATGGAATTTTTTGACCTATCCAACGAGTACGAAGTCAGCGGTGTTCCGCATACGGCTGTTTTGGATGAAAGCGGCAAGTTGCTCGCCACCATCGTGGGCGGAGTTCCCGAACAGTACATGGTGGATGAATTGAAAGCGAAAATTAATTAGTTTGAAAATGCCCTGGCAGGCGCGGCGTTGCGGGTGCGCCTGCCAGAGACGTGGAATAAATATGACAGACGAAAAGAGACAACCCAAAGTGATCGTGTTCACCACCCCCACCTGCTCGTATTGCAATACTGCGAAGATGTATTTACGCCAGAAAGGGGTGCGGTTCAAAGAGGTGGACATCTCAAAGGACGACGCTGCGGCTCGAGACGTGCTCAAACGCAGCCACCAGCAGGGCGTGCCCGTGCTGGATATCGGCGGCAAAATTGTGGTCGGGTTCGACCGCCCCAAGATTGACCGTCTGTTAGGAATGAAGTAAGGGGAAGGATGAGCGAGAAAAAACAACGCATTCTGGCGGTGCTCGTCCTGGTGGTGGGAGTGGCAGTTTTTTTTATGCTCATGTCCGTGCTCTTTCAGGGCGGGGGCAAGCCCTCCCCGTCCGGGGAGATGCCTTCTCTTACGTTAAAAAACCTGCAAGGGCAGGACGTAAACCTGAACGATTATCGCGGCAAGGTGGTGCTGGTAAACAATTTTGCGGTGTGGTGTCCGCCTTGCCGCGCCGAAATGCCAGAACTGGAAGCCTATTACCAGGAAAACAAGGCGCAAGGTTTTGAAATTGTAGCCATTGAAGCCGGACAGCCACTCGAGACGGTTAAACAATTTGTGGAAGGGTATAACCTGTCCTTCGCAGTGTTGTTAGACCCACAAACGAAAGCGCTGGCGGTTTTCCGCAACAGCGCCCTGCCCAATTCGGTGCTGGTGGACCGCGAAGGTAAAATTCGCCGTACCTGGGTGGGCGGTGTGGATAAGAAATTTTTAGAAGAGGCGGTTACCCCAATTTTAAAAGAGTAGCGCATCAGCTAAACGTTCAAGGCTAGAGGACGGAAGAATTGTATGGAAGCTAAAGTAACCTGGAAAAGCGGGATGAGTTTCAGTGCCACAGCCGATTCGGGCTTTAAAGTTGACCTGGGTACCGATCCGGCGGTCGGTGGGAACGACGACGGATTTCGCCCGCTGGAATTGATGGCGATCAGCCTGGCAGGCTGCACGGCGATGGACGTTATTTCCATCCTCGCCAAAAAACGCCAGGAAGTCAGCGGATTTGAAGTAAGTGTCCACGTTCAACGCGCCGCAGAACACCCCAAGGTGTTCACCAGCGCGCGGATCACCTACGTTATCCGCGGCGCACAAATCAGCGAGAGCGCCGTGCAACGCGCCATAGAACTCTCTGCGGCGCATTACTGCCCGGCGCAGACGATGCTGGCAAAAGCCTTTCCAATGGAATTGAAATACGAGATCTATGAGAGTGCTGGCAGCGCAGAAAACCGGCTCGTGGCGGCGGGGAAAGTGGAATTGCAGCGCTAAGGGAGATGGAAACGCGTCGGACGACCTCGTGGTGTCAAGCCTATCCTTCTACAGGAAGCCGACGCGGCGGAGTCTTGTTTATACCAAACAGGGAAATGGGAGGTGTGTATGCACAGGCGGATTTTCATCAGTATTGTGATGTTGCTCGTCGCTTCGCTAAGTTGCCAATTCCTTTCAGCTGGTACGGAGGTGCCTGTGATCCAGGCTACGTCCACGCCCTTGCCCTTGCCCACCGAAATACTCGAGGAAGTGGAACAAATACCGGAAATCATCAACACGGTTGCAGTGGACATCCCACAACCCACTTTGCCACCTGTGGATACACCCGAGCCAGAAGCAACGCAAACGCCAGCGGTTAACGTGGACGCCACTGCCAAGGCGGAAGCCGACGGTGAATTGAACGCCAAGGGCTACGAAAAGCGCGGCGATGCCTGGTTGGACCAGGGCTACTTTTACGAAGCCATTGAAGATTTTACACACGCCATCGCCTTGAATAAAAAGAGCCAGAGCGCCTTCTGGCATCGCGGCATCGCCCAATATTACCTGAAGAATCACGAAGAAGCGTTGAGCGATATCAGCGAAGCCATCAAGCTATGGCCTGGGCAGCCCAACCCGTATTACTGGCGTGGGTTGGTGTATTACGACATGGGGGAGTATCAAAAGGCGCTGGACGAATATGACCTGGCGATTCAGAAGACGAAGCTGGCGCGCTGGGTAAATGCGGATTGGAAGCACATCTACGAGGCGCGTCAAAAAGCCGAAGATGCGTTGAATACCCAGTAACCCAGGCGCAGGTTGCCAGAATCTGGCAAGGAATTTCGTCTAAAGTCTTGCCTATCTAGCAGGCTTCTGGTATAATTTCTCGACGCGCCAAAGTAACGGTGCCGACGTAGCTCAGCTGGCAGAGCGCCCGCCTTGTAAGCGGGTGGTCATGGGTTCGAATCCCATCGTCGGCTTGAAGGGTGGTTATATAAAACCTTCGCGCCAAGCATATATTCAAGGGCGGTTACCCAAGTGGCCAACGGGGTCTGACTGTAAATCAGATGGCGAACGCCTTCGGAGGTTCGAATCCTTCACTGCCCACCTCGAAAAAGCGGGGGGTTCAATATTCTATTCACGTTGGATTGACCCCTCCCGAAAAATCGAATTCGGCAAGCCCTCATAGCTCAGTCGGTAGAGCACACCCTTGGTAAGGGTGGGGTCATGGGTTCAAATCCCATTGAGGGCTCTTGCTGGTGGTGAAAATCTGTCTTTATAATTGGATGTAAGGAAGGAGATTGCAAAATGGGAAAGCAGAAGTATGACCGGTCAAAACCGCATCTCAACGTGGGGACGATG
>CAZGDA010000101.1:0-9238 GCA_964524425.1 uncultured Anaerolineaceae bacterium
GATAATGAGCCGCGCGGGGCTATTTTCTCTATTGAACTAATTTAGGCTAAAGAATATCTATCTAGAAAGTAAAAAAACCTGGCAGATGAAATCACCTGCCAGGTTTTTTGTGGTTAAATTAGCCTATCGCAACGTGTATGAATTAAGGACTTTGATGTAATTGACCCGCTCGAAAGCGGCGGGTTCAGCGACGTTGCGCTGGCTCATGCTGCCGCGCATTTGCCCGATGGACTCGTATTCGTGTGCCACCATCCAGGTGCGCAGGTCCTCGAGGATTTGGGCGGCTTTCGCCGGTCCGTGGCTCAAGAGAGCAGAAGCGGTCATAGCGACGTTTGCACCTGCCATAACGGCTTTGAGCACGTCTTCTGCGCTGTGTACACCGCTGGTGAGAGCCAAATCTGCTTTTAGGTTACCATAGAGGATGGCGATCCAGTGCAGCGGGAGGCGCATTTCAGAGGGGTTGCTCAAGGTCAGAGTAGGGGCGACTTCCAGTTTTTCCAGGTCGAAATCGGGCTGGTAAAACCGGTTGAAGAGTACCAAACCGTCGGCACCGGCTTTCTCCAGGCGCAGCGCCAGGTTGGGTAAGGCGGTGAAGAAGGGGCTGAGTTTTACTGCGATGGGTATACGGACTTTGGCGCGCACGTCTGAGACGAGTTTGACGTAGTTATCTTCAATCAGCAGGCTGATCATTGAGGTGTCGGTGGGAAGATAATAAAGATTAAGCTCCAAGGCGTCGGCGCCAGCGCTTTCGATCTTGCGGGCGTATTCAATCCAGCCGCCAGAGGAAACGCCGTTCAGGCTGCCAAAAACGGGGATGTTGACGGATTTTTTAAGCGCCTGGATGCGCTCTACGTAAGCATCCGGACCGATGCTATAGCGACCAACTTCGGGGAAGAAGGTCAAGGCTTCGGCGAACGAATCTGTGCCCTTGCTTAGAAAGTGATCCAGTTCCAGGCTTGTGCGCACCACCTGCTCCTCAAATAATGAGGGAGCAATAATGGCGGCAACCCCGGCGTCTTCCAGTTTCTTGGCAGTTTCCGGCTTTTCGGTAAGCGGGTTGGAAGAGACCACCAGCGGGTTCTTTAATTTGATACCTAAGTAGGTAGTAGTCAGGTCAGTCATAAGCTCCTCCCAAATAAACTAGGATTGTGATTCCGAGCCGAATTGCATGGCAGCCATCTGGCTGTAAAGCTGCCAGCGGTTTTGTACTGCTTCCTGTGATTTTTTAATCAGCATTTCAGAGCGCTGTTCGTCGCTTTGCAGCAACATACGGTAGCGTGTTTCTTCGTAGACGTATTTATCTAACGGCAGGCTGGGGGCTTTGGAGTCCAACTGGAGCGGGTTCTTGCCCTCAAGAGCGAGGGTAGGATTGTAGCGGAAGAGAGGCCAGAGTCCAGTCTCGACGGACATAGCCTGATGTTCGAGACCCTTTACCAGATCGTAGCCGTGGGCGATGCAGTGGCTGTTAGCGATGATGATGGAAGGACCATCGTAGGCGTCGGCTTCCAGGAAGGCTTTGAGGGTTTGAGCATCGCTGTACCCCATGGCAACACGGGCGACGTACACGTATCCGTAAGACATGGCGATCATGCCCAGGTCTTTCTTGGGCAATACTTTGCCTTTGGCGGCAAATTTGGCTACTGCGCCGGTAGGTGTGGATTTGGAGGCTTGCCCGCCTGTGTTGGAGTAGACTTCGGTGTCTAAGACCAGAACGTTGACGTTATAGCCGGAAGCCAGAACGTGGTCGAGACCACCGTAGCCAATATCATACGCCCAACCGTCGCCGCCCAGGATCCAGACGCTCTTCTTGACGAGGGAATCAGCCAGGCTGAGAAGATCGCGTGCCTTGGGGTCGTTATTGCCTTGCAGTTTTTGCTTCAGGGCAGCTACACGCTGGCGCTGCTCTTTGATGCCATGTTCGGAGGACTGGTCGGCGTTAAGGATGCCGGTTATCAGGTCATCCCCAAGGACGCTGGCGAATTGCGGGAGCAATTCACTGGCGTATTGAGCCTGTTTGTTGAAGGTGAGGCGCATGCCCAAGCCAAACTCGGCGTTGTCTTCAAAGAGAGAGTTGGACCAGGCGGGTCCGCGTCCTTCGTGATTGACAGAGTAAGGTGTGGTAGGCATGTTGCCACCGTAGATTGAAGTACAGCCGGTTGCATTAGCGATGATGGCGCGGTCTCCGTAGAGCTGGGTGAGCAGTTTAACGTAAGGGGTTTCACCGCAGCCAGCGCAAGCGCCGGAGAACTCAAACAGGGGCTGTAAAAGCTGCGAGTCTTTGACGGTGTTGATCTTGAGCAAGGACCGGTCTGCTTCGGGCAGGGAAAGGAAGAAATCCCAGTTTGCATTTTCGCGTTCGCGAATGGGAGGCTGAGCTTCCATATTGATGGCTTTGCGCCCGCTGACGGTTTTGTTTTTGGCGGGGCAGGCTTCCACACACAATGCGCAACCGGTGCAATCTTCGGGTGCCACAGCGATGGTGTATTTTGTACCGGGGAACTGCTTGAACGTGGCGTCTTTGGAGAGGAAGGAAGCCGGTGCATCCTTGAGTAGAGCGGGGTCGTAAACCTTCTGGCGGATGACGGCGTGAGGGCAGACCATGACGCATTTGCCACATTGAATGCAGACGGCGGGGTCCCACACGGGAATTTCGAGGGCGATGTTGCGCTTTTCCCATTGGGTAGTGGCGGTAGGATAGGTTCCATCCACAGGGAAGGCGGAGACGGGAAGGTCATTGCCGTTGCCAAGGATGATTTCACCGAGCACCTCGCGCACGAATTTAGGAGCCTGATCGGGGACGGGCTTGCGGCGGGAGAGTTTGCCGTTCACCGCGCCGGGTTTGACCTCGTGCATGTTTGCCAGGCTTTGATCTACGGCGTCAAAGTTCTTTTGCACGACGGCATCGCCACGTTTTCCGTAGGTTTTCTTGATGGCTTCCTTGATGTGAGCGATAGCTTCTTCCCTGGGAAGCACACCGCTAATGGCGAAGAAGCAGGTCTGCATGATGGTGTTGATACGCTGCCCCATGCCCGTGTTTTTGGCGACTTCGTAGGCGTCAATGACGTAGAAGCGCAGTTTCTTTGCGACGATGTCTTTCTGAGCTTCAATGGGCAATTGATCCCAGACCTGATCTGGGGAATAGATGCTGTTGAGCAAGAAGACGCCGCCGGGGCGGGCGTATTTGAGCATATCGAAACGCTCCAGGAAGGTGAATTGATGACAGGCAACAAAATTGGCAGTGTTCACTTCGATTTCGTAGGCTGCATTGATAGGATTGGGACCAAAGCGCAGGAATGAAGTGGTCATCGTACCAGATTTCTTGGAGTCGTAATAAAAGTGTCCTTGGGCGTAGTTGGGAGTATCTTCGCCGATGATCTTGATGGAGTTCTTATTGGCGCCCACAGTGCCATCTGCGCCAAGACCGATGAAAACGCATTGTACGGTTTTCTCGTCTAAAATAGAGAACGACGGGTCATAAGATAGGCTGGTTTTGGAGACGTCGTCGTTGATGCCGATGGTGAAGTGGTTTTTGGGGGTTTCTTTCTTGAGTTCGTCGAAGACGCCTTTGACCATGCCGGGGGTAAATTCTTTGGAAGAAAGCCCATAGCGACCACCTATGATGACGGGCATTTGTTTGAAGGGAGTGCTTTGGCTGCCCATGCCTTCGGCGATGGCGGTAACAACGTCCTGGTAGACAGGTTCTCCGGCAGCGCCGGGTTCTTTACAGCGGTCGAGTACGGCGATGGCTTTGGTGCTGGCAGGCAAGGCTTTGAGGAATTCGGCAACGGGGAAGGGGCGGTAGAGGCGGATTCTGACGACGCCGACTTTCTCGCCTTTGGCGTTGAGGTATTTCGCGGTTTCTCCGGCGGTGTTTGCGCCGGCGCCAAGACAGACGATGACGCGTTCTGCGTCGGGAGCGCCAACGTAATCCATAATGTGGTATTGCCGCCCGGTGAGCTTGGCGAATTTATCCATAGCCTTTTGGACGATGGCTGGAGCCGCCTGGTAATAGGGGGTTACGGTTTCGCGTCCCTGGAAGAACGTGTCGGGGTTTTGAGCGGTGCCGCGTAAGACGGGGCGATCGGGGGTGAGGGCACGGGCGCGGTGCGCCTGGACCAGGTCCATGTCTATCATTGCGCGCATGTCGTCTTGATCCAGCTCTTCGATTTTATTGACTTCGTGCGAGATGCGGAAACCCTCGAAGAAATGGACGAAAGGAACGCGCGCTGCGAGTGTGGCTGCCTGGGCAATCAGGGCGAAGTCGTGCGCTTCCTGGACAGAGCCAGAGGAAAGCATTCCCCAGCCTGTGGAGCGGGCGGACATCACGTCGGCGTGATCACCGAAGATGGACAAAGCGTGGGTAGCCAACGTACGTGCGGCAACGTGGAAAACGGTTGAGGTAAGCTCGCCAGCGATTTTAAACATATTGGGGATCATCAGCAGCAAACCCTGCGAGGAGGTGAAGGTGGTGGTCAATGCGCCGGTTTGTAAAGCACCGTGCACTGCACCAGAAGCGCCGCCTTCTGACTGCATTTCGATCACCTGGGGAATTGTGCCCCAAATGTTCGTCTTTCCCTTGGAGGACAGTTCATCGGAGGTTTCGCCCATTTGAGAGGACGGAGTGATGGGATAGATGGCAATGATCTCATTTGTGGCGTGTGCAACGCGTGCAACTGCCTCGTTGCCGTCAATCGTAATCATTTTTCTTGGCATAAGATTTACTCCCTTATATTAAAAAGATTGCTTATTTCTTGATTCGCGCAAACACAGGGTATAATTGTACCCTGTTGCTGTTACGAACGTAATTCTTTTCATTGTATTACCAAGGAATTATTATAATCCATGTTGCCTGGATTACAAAGGTTTTATTTCTTAAAAGCCTGTAAAATGGTTGATTCAGGTGAAGAAATCATAAAAAAGATTGAAAAGAATCATAAAAAATGGGCTGCCTAGTAGACATGGACGCTGCTTCTCTATATACTCTTAACAAATGCTCGGTGTTGGTGATTGGTTTAGAGGAGGTTGAGGTATGAAACACTGGAAAATAATTGTTATTGGGATATTGGCAGGTGTGATCTTCCTGGGAGTGAGCGTTGCGCCAGCGTTTGCGAATGGTAACTGGTGGAATGCTTTTGTGGACGTGAAAAGCACTGCGAAATTGGACCTGTATAAGGGTTCGTATTGGGCGACGATATTAAGACCTGGATATCTTAAATGTGAGAGCGCATCCCTGACGATTGGAAATGTGGTCTACATCGGCAGTGTGCGGGCATATTGGTGGCGTTTTCGCAGTTGCGACGTAACTTTTGAGGATATTCCTGCAAATAGTACAGGCACGTTGACTGTTAATTACGTGGCGAATGGCAGCCGCAGTTATCAAAAGGCAATTTCCGTGGGAAAGACGTGGTTGAATACTTGGCGAGTGCCACCCATTATCCTCCCGTGGTATGAAGATTATCCAAATTAAAGGGCAGTATTTCTATAAAAACTATGTCTTCGTTTGTGAGTAAACGCCATTTGCTTTCTTTCTGGTTTAAACCATCAGAGACTTTTCGGCAAATTGGCGTATTAGAACATGCCACCTGGCTGGCGCCGCTGTTGGTTATCCTGGCGGCGGTATTGTTACGCACGGTTGCAATCGGGCTGATGAGCCAACCAAGCCAGCCAGACGTTATGATGCCAATGGATTACCAGTTTTACCTGCCGGAGGAACAGGAGCGCCTGCAAAACGCCCTGGCGATTTCACGCGGTCCTTTGTTTGTGTATTTCTTTCCAATTGTGGGTAACCTCTTGGGGTTTTGGTTACAATGGTTGGTGTTGAGCGCGTTTATATATCTAGGGCTGCGGATAGGCAGAAGCAAATGTCGCGGCAGGCTGGTGCGTTCTTTTACAGCCTGGGCTTCCTTACCGCTGGCGCTGCGTTTTATTGTGCAAGCGGTGTTCATCTTGGTCAGCCAGCGCCCGATCTATCAAAGCGGATTAGCCAGCCTGGTGACTCCAACGCCAGGAATGACGATTGACGTTGTGGGGATGGTTTTGAGCGCGATTGATTTTTATTTCTTGTGGCAACTGGTTTTGTTGGTGAAGGGCAGCCAGATCGTCGGCGGCGTGCGTTTGTGGAAGGCTTTGCCGGTGGTGGTTATTGCATTGGGGATTGTAATTGTCTTAAGTGCTGCGGCAGGCATGGTTACAGCACAATTGGGGGGATTGTTAGCAGGATGACTCAGATTCGTGTACGCGAGTTGTATAAAGAGTTCGTGATGGGCGACCAGGTCGTCAAAGCGGTCAACCAGGTGGATCTGGACGTATTAGACGGCTCTTTTACGGTGATCATGGGACCTTCTGGGTCGGGGAAAAGCACACTTTTATATCTCCTGGGCGGGTTGGACGTTCCTACTTCGGGAAGTATTGAGGTGGATGGTGCGAGGCTGGAAACCATGAACGAGAACAGCCTGGCTAATTATCGCAAGAAAAAAGTCGGGTTTGTCTTCCAATCTTTTCATTTGATTCCGACGATGAATGCGATGGAAAACGTGGCATTTCCGATGCGTTTTACTGGGGCGGGCGGTGGTAAACGGCGCGAGCGCGCCAGAACGCTGCTTGAACAGGTTGGGTTAGCAGAACGCGCCGACCATCTGCCTTCGCAAATGTCGGGTGGACAGCAGCAGCGGGTGGCGATTGCCCGTTCGTTGGCAAACGACCCCAATTTGATTCTGGCAGATGAGCCAACGGGCAACCTCGACCGCAAACTGGGCGGGGAGATCGTGCACCTATTGGCGAATTTGAACCAGCAAGGGCATACAATTGTCCTGGTTACCCACGATCCCAGCCTGCGGGCTTTCGCTTCGCAGGTTATTTACATGCTGGACGGGCATACGGTGAACGAGCAGGAGTATAACGCCAGCCTTTCGTTAAAGAAATAACATGAAGATAATTGACCTGTTGAATTTGATTTTTTACAATCTCATGCGGCGCTGGAACCGGGTGATGCTGACAGCTCTGGGTGTGTTAATTGGGGCGGCATCCGTTATGATTATGGTTTCGCTATCCAGCGGTTTGCAGCGTGGGGCAACCGGACAGTTTGGCAGGATCAGTGATTTAAAACGCATCGAGGTATATCCCAGTTATGGGATGATGGGCGGCGGAGTGATGATTGGGGGGAAAACCGAGAACACCCAAACGAAAATGTTGACTCCCGCGGTGATTGAGGAATTAAAAGGTTTGGCGGGGGTGGAGAAAGTAATTTTACAAGACAACTTCAAGGGTAACTCTAACGTTGAGTATGGCAGGTTGATAACCTACGCAAACATCATGGGAGTGGGGACGAAAGACCTGGCAGAATTAGATTATCCCTTGCTGAAAGGAATAACAAAACTGGAAGCAGGTACGGCGATCATTGGCGGTTGGGCGGCGAAAAACTTCGTCAATCCAAATCAGAGACCGGGGCAGGAAGCACCTCCGCAGCCAGACCTAGCAAATCAGCAGGTGCGCCTGATTCTGACAAAAACATCCAGTGACGGGAAAGAGGTGCGCAAGGTGATCAATTTGCGCATTGTGGGCGTCCTGGCGGAAAGCCGCTCTTCGGCGGACGGGAACTTGTTTGTACGTTTGGAAGACGTTACCCTGTGGAATGAATGGATGCAAGGTAAGCGAATTAGCCGTTATAAAGATGGCTATGATTCGGTGATATTAAAAGTGACGGACGTGAAAGATGTAACCAGGGTGGTGGATCAGGTAAACGAGATTGGTTTGATGGCGTTTTCTCCGCAGCAGATTGTGGAAGAAATCAACAGCTTCTTTGTGGTGCTGCAAATCTTTTTTGGGGCAATTGGCGCCGTATCTTTGCTGGTGGCAGCGATTGGGATCGCAAACACGATGACGATGTCAATTCTGGAACGGACCGCGGAAATCGGCTTGATTAAGGCGATTGGAGCGAGCGACGGTGACGTGTTGGGTATATTTTTGGGAGAGGCGTCGGGAATTGGCTTCCTAGGGGGCCGGGCTGGCGGGCTGCTGGGCCGGGGGGCGGACAGATTTTAAACATGGTGGCGTTGGTGTTCTTCGCCAATAGAGCGCTTAAAGGCGGGGGAGCACCGCCGGAAGTGGTAGTGTATACTCCGCTGTGGTTGCCGATTGTGGTATTAATCCTGGCAACTGTGGTGGGGATGTTGTCGGGTTATTTTCCGGCAAAGCGGGCGATGCACCTGCCCCCTGTGCAAGCCTTAAAACACGAATAAACTATTAGCCTTGCGGTTCGACCAACGGCATCGGCTGTCCCTCTGGTGCGCCAGAAGGAAGCGTGCCCTCCGCTGGGGCGCTTTCCAAACCGAATAGACCTTTAATGAAACGCACAATTTGGTCCCACAAGCCTGTTCCAGCTTGCTGGCTGGTGTCTTCCATGACAGGTATGGGCGTGGGTGGTTGTTCGGCTTTGATGAGCAAAGAACGGGACAAAGCGCGTTGTTTGCCAAAATCATCCAAGTAGTGAATCCTGACCATAAGTTTGAGGGCGCCCGCTTTTTTCGGGGTGATTTTCACGTCGGCGGTAAAGAAGCCGCCTGAATCAAGTGAGCCGATGATGGTATTCGCTGCCTCTACGTCCATGTCGTCTCCTTTGGCTTCCAGACTGCCCAGCAAGACGGTTTTCTTACCCAAATTTGTTACTTGCAAGGTAAGGGGGGCGCCTTCGTCCACAATCAATGCAGGTGTGGCGCCAGAGAAGCTGACGTCTATCTGCATGGGGGAGTAAACGAGCAGGGTGATGGTTTGGGTTTCGGTGATAGAGGAGCCTTTATCGTCTGTGTAGGTAAAGGTGATAGTCAAGGGTTGCGCGCCGGCGGCGCTCTCGACGTTGACGATGAGCTTTTGTTTTGTTTTTATGGTCATGTTTACAGATATATCACCCAGGAATTTGCGGTTGGCGCTGTTGACCGGAGCAAAGGTGAGTGCGCTGGTAGAGGTGGTGGTGCTGGAAGATGAATTGGGTTCCGGTGTTCCAGAGGAGTTGTTTGTGTGTGTGGTTTCCGTGCGGAGGGTCATGTGGACGGGGTGGGCGGTGTTGACACCCATGTTGCTGACTTGCAATTCCACGTCAAACTCATCGCCAGGGTGCAGCATGTCTACGCTGGTGGTGTAGGCAACGACCAACAATTGAGGACGCAGCCATACCGTGGGGGTGACGGTCGGTGTGGTTGTGGCAGTTACGTTAATGGTTGGGAAAGTCATGGTGTACCGCTCT
>CAZGDA010000102.1:0-8894 GCA_964524425.1 uncultured Anaerolineaceae bacterium
AGCCGCCTGAACCTCTGGTAATCAATCCACGCGGCTTGCGCGCGTATGTGCGTAGCGATACCTTCTTTCGCTCCATTCCCCTCGTCTTGGCGCAGCGCCCAGACGTGCGTTTCCTCTGCCCTGCAATGGCAGACAGAGTAGAAGCCGAAACCTGGATAAAACAACTCAACGTCGAAAAGGCGGTCGAGTTAATGCCATTACAAACCCACCCACAAATGGCAGAGCTTTTCCGCCGTGCCCAGGTCGCCCTGTCCATCACTGAGCACGACGGCACCCCCAATACCCTCCTGGAGGCAATGGCGTGCGGCTGTTTTCCAATCGCTGGGGATATCCCCTCCTTACACGAATGGCTTCACAGCGGCGATAACGGGCTGCTCGTTCCCCCAGCAGACGCCAACGCTCTCGCAAATGCCGTGCTGCACGCCCTAGCCGATCAAGACCTGCGCACCCATGCTCGCACTACCAACCTCGCCCTCATCACTGCCCGAGCAGAGTACGCCACAGTGCTGAGGAAAGTGGTAACGTTTTATCAGCAAGTTACTTTAACCAAATAAATGCAATGGAGTGGCTGACAGAACATTACAAATACATCCCACACGATTCAGATACAGCCTAAATATTGTTGAGGGAAAGTAGTATTATTATATACCAGGTTTTTGAACAATTTAAATTATTTCAAAACCCTGGCATCTACTTTATTCTTTAAGAGTAACCTTAACCATTTTATCCCCCTCTTTAATCGCATCCACAACGTCCATGCCGCTGGTAACTTTGCCAAAAACAGTGTGTTTTCCATTTAAATGTGCCTGCGGTGAGTGAGTGATGAAAAACTGGCTGCCGTTCGTGTTCGCACCAGCGTTTGCCATAGAGATCACACCTCTCTCATGTTTTAATGGGTTGTTCTTCACCTCGTCTTCAAAGCGATACCCAGGACCGCCGCGTCCCGTACCAGTTGGGTCTCCACCCTGGATTACGAAGTTCGGCACTACACGGTGAAATACTACACCGTCGTAAAATCCATCTTTAACCAAAAAAACAAAATTATTCACTGTTTTCGGGGCATATTGAGCATATAACTCAAGCTCAATCTTGCCTTTATTCGTTTCCATAACCACAACGTACGTTTTTTTCGGGTCTATTTGCATCACAGGAGCTGCGCTGTATTGTTTCATCATTCACCTCTTATCCCTGAACCTGATTCTATCCGTTTGAAATAAACGGCGCCTGCCACGAGTCGCCGCAAGCGCCGTTAATTATACCATCCTTCTGGCGTCTTTTAGCCCTCAAGATATCATCGCTGCATCCAACATTCCACGGGTGGTTTCCAATTGTGCCAGCACGAGCTTCACCACTTGTTGCATCAATATATATCCAAAACGGGTATCCTTATCTGCCAGAGCGCGTAATTCCGCAGCGTTTATCTTAATCAGCCGACAGGGAGTTGTGCTACGGGCACTGCTGTTGGGCGTATAAGGCTCAACCAACGCCGTCACTCCCATGATCGCGCCTGTTTCCATTTCACTCACCAGGTACTCTTTTCGATAATATGGATCGTGTTCGCTGGTTATCACGTCAAATAAATCTACGCCGCCTTCCACTAACACAAACATCCCGTCTGTTGACTGCCCTTTCGTGAATAAAGTAGCGTCTTTCTCCAACGCGATCTCTTCAGAAATCATTGCTACTTCTTTGAGTTGCTCACTGTCGAACGTTCCGAAAAACGGATAAAAACGAAGCATCTCAGGTGAAATCATGGGTATACTCCTCACTCATCAGAAATCAAATCTTCTAACATATCCATCACAACGCGCACGGCTTGTGGTACGGCTTCCTGTACCGGTGTAGTAAGTTGGTCGGAAATGTCATACACTTTCTGCGCCTCTACCCCAACAATCATCACCGATCGGGGAAGATACAGGTTCATCTCTCTGCCTAGCTTTAAAGCAGTTTGTAGCGAAGTGTTATGCGGAGAAGCTATATGTCCGTTGGTTAAATCCGGTAGAGCCTCTAATGGACAACACATCACGGTACCAAATGGATTTTGTGCCGTCGTCAGCGCGTCAATAATGATCGCATAATCATAGCCCACCATTATTTCCATCAGACGCAACCCGCCCTCCGCCACACATTCCACTTCCACCTGGGCAAATCCGTCCGGCGAAGAATGAATGCGCTTTTGCACCAATTCTCCTACCTGCCAACCAACCCCATCATCCCCCAAGATAGGATTCCCTAAACCGATGACGATAATCTTGGATGGTTCCATTCCCTTGTCCGTTTAAATGTTCTGGCTTAGCACGTCAACAATCTCACCCCGCGCATTACGGATAACGACCTGTAGCGGCATCTCACCCGGCAGCGAGTGTGTTGCACATGAAAAACATGGGTCATACAGACGGAACGCCATCTCCACCATGTTGAGCATTCCTTCGGTTATCACCTGACCTTTTTTAATCGCGTTCTGGGCTGCCTTTTTAATAGACATTGTTATCGGAGCGTTATTGTTTGTCGTGCCCACCACCAGGTTGGCTTTCGTAACAATTCCACGCTCGTCCGTCCAGTAATGATGTGTCAGCGTGCCGCGCGGCGCTTCCACCGTGCCCACACCTTCTGTCGGCTTCTCGGTGGGAATGGTGTGGAAATTATCCGAAGTTATCTCCGCGTCCGTAGCCAATTCCACCAAATGTTCGGCAGCATAAAGCAATTCAACCAAACGTGCATAATGAGTAGCCAGACACTTATGAACTGGTTTTCCACCCAGTGTGGCATAGAAACGCTCATATTCCGCCTGTGCCAGGGGAGTCGCCATGCCGTCCGCCGCATTGAGGCGTGATAATGGCGTAGCACAATAAACCCCTGAATCTTTCCCATCCACCAAACCTTTCCAGCCTACCTTCTTCAAATACGGGAATTTTAGATACGTCCACGGTTCAACTCGTTCGGCTATCCATTCGCGATAGTCCGCAGGGTCATATTTTCCAATGCGCTCTCCATCGGGAGCCACAATGCTAATTTTCCCGTCAAAGAAATTCACCTTGTTGTTTTCATCCACCAAGCCCATATAATATGTCTTGTGGTCATACGCATCTCCAGTGATGAGATCAACGTAAGCCGGATTGCCTAACACAATCTGATTAAACAATTCCAGTGAAAATTGGGCAAAATCCACCGACCAGCGACCGATCTTTTCAATCTCCTCACGCTGTTCCTTGGAAATGCCTTTCGTCAACCCACCCGGAATGGACGTACATGGATGTACTTTACGTCCACCGATGATCTCGATCACGCGGTGTCCGCCCTTGCGTGCTTGAATTACCTTACCCGCCACGTCCAACCCCACTTTATGAATTACTCCCAGGATATTGCGCTCTGCAACCGGCGCGTCGGGTCCCATGATAAAATCAGGTCCCCCCAGGGCATAAAAGTGTGTGGTATGGTCGGTAACGAAAAACGCCATATAAAGCAATTCGCGTAGCTTCTTCGCCGCTGGAGGAGGCTCCACGTGATACGCCGCGTCAATCGCTTTCGCGGCTGCCATGTGATGCGCCTCAGGGCATACCCCGCAGATGCGGTTAGTCAGCAGCGGCATTTCTTCTACCTGCCTGCCTACTACAAACTGCTCAAAACCGCGCAATTCCGGAATTTGGAAATGGGTATTCTCAACATTCCCCTCCTCGTCCAGAAAGATTTCAATCTTCCCGTGTCCTTCCAGGCGGGTAATCGGGTCAATCGTGATTCGTTGTTTCATACTCGCTCTCCTTGTATAACCTGTCTATCCCTCGTCCTGCCAGGCAGCTTTGCTGGCGCCTAATAACGAACCAGCCAAACTGAACCGATAGAACATTCCCGCCGGATCAGGGATTCCATCCAGAATCTTTTCCACTTCTTTAGGGTCGTTACTGTCAATTACACTCGCCAGGGAAGCGATCAAGCGCGCTCCGTAATCCAGCACACCATCCGCTTCTCCATAACAACCTATACACGCCGCACCCGCCTGCGGGCAAAGTGCTCCGCAACCGCTGCGTGTGGCGGGACCATTGCACACAATCCCCTGTTCCAATAAACACAGATTGGGGTCTACTTTCACGTCCTGAATGCGCACAAATTTTTTGATCGTCTTGACGTTGCGCTGGCGCGGGCATTCGTCGCAAACCGTAGATACGCCTGCCCCCAAAAAACTACCTTTCGGAGGCAGTTGAGCTTCCCCTTTAACCACTGCGATCACCGTGTCAAGGATCGCTGCGATTTGGTGTGACTCAGGCGGGCAACCTGGTACGTAGTAATCCACATCCACCACTTGATTCAGTGGGCGCAGGACAGAATAAAATTCTGGCAGGTGCAGCGTGCCTTCTGCTGCCTCCCAGTCCACCTGTGGGCGCACGCCCTGCGGGTTTTCTGTTGAGCCGCCTTCCCTTTCCGCATACACAGTATCAAATAACTGTTTCTTGCTGCTGAAATTCGCTAATCCAGGGATACAACCCTCCTGCGCGCACGAGCCAAACGCCACCAAAATCTTGGATTTACGCCGTAAGAGTTTGGCTATATGCTCATTTTCTTCAGTACGAATACCACCATTACACAGAGTCAGTAGGATAGAACCATCCTCCATAGCCTCCACGTCTTTATACTTGGCGTCCATTGCCACAGGCCAGAAAACAACCTCGAAGTTCGCATCTACGTCTAAAATCTTTTCATACGTATTCAACACGGCGATTTCACATCCACCGCAAGAAGCACCCCAATACATGGCAAATTTCGGCTTTCCATTAGCGCTCATGCTGCTGCCTCCTCTTTGATCCCTTGCGTCTCTACGATTGCATGCCCGTTCGTTGAGTGACGTTTCTTCCAACCTAGTGGTCCGAGCGAGCGCACCACTTCGACCATCTTGGTTACTTCCTCGGCAAATTGCAACCCTTCCCCGGCGCTCGCCCAAACCAGGTTCACGCGTTCAGGCTCAATGCCCATCTGCGCCAGGGTACGCCGCAGAAGCAAGAAACGCCGCTGCGCCTTATAATTCTGATCCACGTAATGGCAATCTCCCGGATGGCAACCACTGATCAACACACCATCTGCACCACCGGCAAACGCTTTTAATACAAACGTCGGATCCATACGCCCCGAACACATTAAACGGATGAGCCGCACGTTTGGCGGGTACTTGATGCGCGAGATGCCGGCTAAATCGGCAGCGCGATAACTGCACCAGTTGCAGGTGAAACCGATAATTACAGGTTCAAATTGTTCTGCCATTGTTGTCTCTCCATATTCCCTAAGCCGGAACGTTCTCCAGGTTTAACATCAACAAACCGTCAATTTGTGCTAGCACCTGTTCGTTGCTAAAACCGGTACCGCTGATCGCGCCTGCTGGACATGCCGCTACGCACGTACCACAGCCCTGGCACAACGCCGGATTGACCTCAGACACCATGCGGTCTTCGTGGAACAGAATCGCCCCATAAGGACACAAGTCGTTGCATATTCGGCAACCGGAGCATTGCTCCTCATTGACGCTGGCGCGCACCGGCTCCAGGGCTATCTCTGCCTGCTGAATGCGTCCCAGCACGCGTGCTGCCGCTCCTGCTCCCTGCGCCACACTGGCAGGAATGTCCTTGGGTCCCTGTACACACCCGGCAATAAAGATACCGTCCGTCATCGTTGCCACCGGGTCGAGCTTGGGATGTTTCTCAATGATCCAGCCCGCCGCGCTGCACGAGATTCCGAACAGTTTTCCTACTTCTTTCACGTCACTGCGTGGTTGCAACCCTGCAGAAAGAACTACCATGTCCACCGGGATACGTCGCTGTCTGCCCATCAACGTATCCTCCACCTGGATAATCAATTTGCCTTCTTCACCGGGCATACGTGCCGCGTCGGTAACTTCCGCCACTTTACCGCGAATGAAAACCGTCCCTTCTTCCAACACCCGTTGATAAAACTCGTCGTAGTCCTTCGCTGGAGTACGCATGTCAATATAAAAGTTATACACTTCCGCACCGGTGCGTTCTTGAACCAGATGCGCAAATTTCAGACTCTGCATGCAGCATATCGCCGAGCAGTAATTGTTATACTTGCGGTCGCGGCTGCCCACACAATGCACTATCCCTACGGACTTGGGCACAGTAACGCCGTCTCTCAACACCACCTTCCCGCCCGTTGGACCTGCCGAGTTCGTCAGACGTTCAAATTCCAGGCTGGTAAACACGTTTGCCAATCTGCCATATCCATATTGCGGAATGCGTCGTGCGTCGAATAATTCGTACCCTGTTGCCAGGATTATGTTGCCCACTTCCACTTTGATTTCCTCATCCTGCTGCTCGAAATCAATCGCTTTGGTTGGACAAAGTTTCTCACAGGCACGGCACGTACCTTTTTGATAATAAGTACAGTTCTCTTTGTCAATCACAGGATAGTTTGGCACTGCCTGGGCAAAGGGTGTATATACTGCTTTGCGATATCCCAACCCCGCCTCAAACACGTCATCTATTACTTTCTTGGGGCATTTCTCCTGGCAAATACCGCATCCCGTGCATAATTCTTCGTTAATGCAGCGCGCCTTTTTCCGGATGGTTACGGTAAAATTCCCCGTATACCCCGAAACATTGGTAACTTCACTATAGGTATACAACTCCACATTGGCGTGTCTGCCAACGGATACCATCTTGGGAGTGAGGATACACGCCGAGCAGTCCAGCGTGGGAAACGTCTTGTCAAACTGTGCCATGTGCCCACCGATGGACGGCTCACGCTCTACCATATACACTTTGTAACCCGCGTCGGCTATTTCCAAGGCTGCCTGAATACCAGCGATGCCTCCACCCACCACCAGGGTAGCCGGGTTGATGTGCACAGACATTGGCGTAAGCGGCTCATGATAGCGCACGCGCTCTACACCGCCAGAGATCATGGCTTTGGCTTTCTCTGTCGCCGCTTCCTTGTCCGTGTGCACCCACGAGTCCTGTTCACGAATGGAAACCATCTCGCATAAATACGGGTTCAACCCGGCGCGCTCGGTTGCTCCGCGAAAAGTCGCTTCGTGTAAATGGGGAGAGCACGCTGCTACTACAATCCGCGTCAGCCCATGTTCTTTTACGTCTTTTTCAATTAACTCCTGCCCCAGGCTGGAACACATGAATTTGTAATCGCGCGCCACAACTACACCGCGTCCCTTTAATTTCTCTCCAGCCCATTTCGACACTTCTTCTACGTTTACCACACCGGCAATGTTCGTACCGCAGTGGCAGACGTATACGCCGATCCTTTCCTCGCTCATTGCACTTCCTCCTTCTGCATCTGCGGCATGGGTAAGGCTTCCTTAGACGGTTTCTTCTTACCTGTCCCCTCTTCTTCTGGCACTTCAACGCCGATTTTTGCTAGCGCCGGACGCGCATCCACCAACTCCTTGCCAATCCCAAGTTGATCCGCCGGGATACCCAATGCCAACCCAATCAACTGCGTGAAATACAGAGTCGGTATGTGATAATCCGTCTTGAAAAACTGATTTACGTTGTCTTGATAGGCGTCCAGATTCAACTGGCACATTGGGCATAGGGTTACAATCACGTCAGTTTTATAATCCGCTGCGTTTTTATACAATCTGCGCAACATTTCAAAAGCAGTTGGCTGGCTGATTTGGGTCATGTGCCCGCCACAGCACTGCGCTTTCATGGGAAAATCCACCACGTTTGCCCCCAAAACGTGCATCATTTTATCCAGGCTGGTAGGGTATTCCGGGTTGTCAAATTGCCTCCCATAACCAGGACGTACGATCATACACCCATAATAAGGTGCAACCCGCAGCCCCTTGAGCGGCTTGCTTACTTTATCTGCCAGCCTTTCTAGTCCTACGTCATTAAAGAGGATCTCTAACAAGTGAAAGACCTCCACACTGCCCGGCTTATAGTGCAGACCACCTTCCGCCAGAGCCAGGTTGACTTTCTCTGCCATGTCCGGGACTTCTTCCAGGGTATGCGCAACCTTGCTCAAATTGAGAAAACACGCACTGCAAGGCGCAACCAGTTTCTCACCCTCTTCCTGCCCTGCCGCCAGAGCCAGGTTTCGGGCAATCAGTGCGTATGCCGCCAGTAAATTAATTGAAGTGTATTCCGTTGCCCCGCAACAATTCCAATCGTCAATCTCCTCAAACTGGATTCCCAACGGTTCGGCAATCGCCATCGTAGAGACGTGATAAGCCGCTGCGTTGCGTTCCAGGGAGCAGCCGGGGTAATAACTGTATTTCATGCCGCACCTCCCAGTGCTTTTGCCTTTGCCAGGATTGCTTTCAACCCATCCAAGCCTTTGATGCGTTTCGGGGTCAAATCCATCCTGCCGCGCCGTAACATACCCATCCCCATGGTTGCCATAGACATCATCCCTAACGGGTTATACCGCAGGTGATAGCGCGTTGCCAAACCCAATTCAAAGCTACGTCCATAATTATCAACGTAATCAATAAAAGTTTCAGAAAACGCCGGCGCTTCAGAAGCGCTAGACTCTTTATAATAGCCTTCTTGAATCGCCATCCGTTTAAGGGTATACATTATGTCTGTGATGTGGACTTCTTGAGGGCAGCGAACGGTACAATAATAACAGGAAACGCAATACCACGGGGTATTGCTGCGCAAAACGGATTCCCTTGCCCCAGCCTTGATCATCTGGAAAATTGCGCGCGGCGTATGTTCCATATCAGGACCTGATGGGCAGGAACCGCCGCATGTGCCACATTGGATGCACATAGACAATCGTGAATCGCCCGGCGTATTTGCAATGACTTCGTCAATAAACGTCGGGGCGCGTGGGTTGGTACTGTGAGCAGATGCCATACAATCTCTCCTTGTGTTTTAAGTTAGGAAGGTACCGATGAGACTCAATCAGGAATATTATAATGTAGTTTTGTT
>CAZGDA010000103.1:0-8878 GCA_964524425.1 uncultured Anaerolineaceae bacterium
AGTTTTGTTATTTTGTGTCAACTTTCTGGAAACGATTCCCTTTTTACTTTTTTCACAATTTTCCATGCTAAGGCATACGTTTGTTATTTTCTACCAAATTCTGGTCTGATGAGTTTTCTTTTGCGCTACGGCTTTTTAAACCTGCTTAACAAAATCGGAATTGATTTCTTTAATACCCCCTTTAGACCTGACATGTCTGCGCTTCTTCTTCTCATCCACCGAATTTGTGAAAGCCTTTTCCTATGTGCTCCCAGTCATTGACTTACACACAATTAGTGTGTATAATAATTGTGTATTATAATAATGTAACAATTATCCTCATTTAACATCTTTTTATTAAGGAGAAATATATGATACGCGCACAAATCCTCATCGAAGAAGTGCAATACAATTCCTTACGAAGAATCGCCGCTGAAGAAAAACGGAGTCTTTCGGATATTATACGCGATTTACTCGGTAAACAACTTCAAGTATACAAACAAAATCAGATGGCACGCGCCGCCGAAGCCTTGTATTGGGATTACGTAAATGACACGGAATTAATTGCTTTCACCTCTCTGGATGGAGAAGACTGGCATGCAACGTTGTGAGATTTGGCTCATTAATCTTGATCCTACCCTTGGCGCTGTGATCAATAAAACTCGTCCGGCAATGATTATTAGCCACGACGCGGTCGGTATCCTTCCCTTAAGAGTTGTTATTCCCATTACAGAGTGGAAAGATCACTACACAAGCGCCCCCTGGCTGGTACGCCTGGAACCTGATGAATTAAATAACCTGGATAAAGTCTCTGCCGTGGATACATTTCAAATACGTTCGCTTTCTATAAAAAGATTCGTCAGATTTGTAGGAAAAGTAACCCCATCGAAGATGAGTCTCGTCGAGCGCGCCCTTCAGGATGTGCTTGGAGTATAAACTACCTGGAATTTTCCTTTCATAAACAAAACATTATCCTATTCTTACCCTCAATTCTTAAGCCTATAATCTCTATATAGAAAAATACTTATTTTCTCCCTTGACAGATATAAAGCTGAATTCTATAATAATAACTGATATTTATTGATGTTTATTATTGTTTTATCGTGTTTCAATCCATTCATTCACAATTCTGTTTCGAGGGATAAGTCATGACTAACCGTACTATCGTCATCTGGGGCGCCGGCGGCAGCGGACGCGGCTTCATCGCCGACCTGTTCGCCGCCGCAGACTATCATCTCTTCCTGGTAGATCAATCTAGCGAGTTGATTGCCAACCTGCGCAGCGCCGGAGGTTACACCGTCGTGCGAGCAAAGGACGCCGCTCACTGCGAAGAAGCTCTCATCACCTCTTATACTGCCCTGTCCACTTCCGATTCAACCGAACTTCAATCCGCCGTTACCCAAACAGATCTGATCGCCTTGGCAGTCTTTCCTCAGGCGTTTGAAGCGGTCGCTGCGCAACTCGTTCCCCTTCTCATCCAGCGCCAAAAAGAACGCCCCACCGCGCCTTTAGACGTCTTGCTCTGTACAAACCTGCTCCACGCCGCACAAAAATTCCGCACCGCCTTTGAAAAAGCCTGCCCACCCGCCAGTCTCACCTCCTTGAATGCCTGCACCGGCATCGCCGAAACCCTCGTCATCCGTATCGTGCCTTCTGCCCCGCATGATTTGTTAAAGAAAGACGCGCTGGGTGTTTTCACCAACGGCTATCCCACCCTGCACGTAGATAAATCTGCCCTGCGCACAAACCGCCTGAATGACCTGCCCGGTGTGCGCCTGGTTGAAAACATGCACGCTGAAGAAATGCGAAAAATGTACACTTACAACATGGTACAGGCTGTGCTTGCATATCACGGCGCACCACGCCAGCATTCTTTCATTGTTGATTGTATCGCCGACCCCGGGGTGAACGGCGAAGCCCAGGCTGTCCTTGCCGAAGTGAGCCTGGCTTTACAGGCACAATACGGCTTTTCGAATTCCGCTATGGAGGAATGGAATCGCGCCGTGCTGGAACAAACCAACAACCCTGCCTTGGGAGATACAGTTACACGGATGGCAGCCGACCCGCTGCGAAAACTGCGCCGTGACGACCGTCTCGTTGGTCCAGCGTTATTAGCGATCCAACATAATATCGAACCAAAGCACCTGATCCGCGGCATCGCCGCAGCACTGCGCTACGATGCAAAGGACGATCCCTCTGCGAACATTGTCCAAGAGCGCATCGTTGCTGTAGGTCTCCGCAGCGCCGTTCAGGAACTCTGCGGCTTGACCGAAATGCACGCCTCCCTGCTAGACGCCATCGTCCTGGCTTATCACCGTCTGCCTCTCGAACTGGAATGGGAAAAGAAAGCCAAACGAGCGTTTGATCTCGGTTTTGAAAACGAAAAAATCTACCACGGTTGCGGACAGTGTGTCTACGACGCCGTTGCTCGCCTGTTAGATGCCTTTGACCCAGCCGTCTTCAACGCCGCCACTCCCCTCTCCGGCGGCTTGGGTTTATACGGAAAGGTAACCTGTTCAGCGCTCACCGGCGCGGCGTTGGTCATTGGCTCCCTGTATCCCCGTCGCTGCGAGAATTTCTCCGGTGACCGAGATAATAAATACCAGGCATTCAATCTTACGCAACAATTAAACGAGAAATTCCTTCAACGCTACGGCAGTCTTATCTGCCACGACATCCATACCGCACGCATGGGTCGCCCTTTCGACCTGCGCAACAAAGTAGAGCGCGAAGCGTTTGAACTTGCTGGTGCTCACGATAATGAGTGTACCGAAACCGTCGCGCTTGCCGCACAATGGGCTATTGAAGTCATCGGCGCAGTGAAAATCGAAGAAGAACTGAGCAAAATACAGCTCATTTAATTTATTATGGGAACATCCTCATTCGCCCTTGCGAGACGGAAACCCTGCCCCGCTTCTCATACCGCGCCTGGTTTTATCCAGCCACCACCACTTTTACTCCGCGCTCGCGTATAGCCTCGAGTACGTCCAGGTTTGCTCCGCTGTCCGTTATGAGGACGTCCATCTTCTCTATCGCCGCCACAGGCACCAAACACACCTGACCCAGCTTGCTATGATCGCACACGACGATAATTTGCTTGCTCGCCGCGATCATTTTCCGTTTCGTGGCTGCCACGGGATAGTCCGTTGCAGTCAAGCCGGATTGCAAGGAGATACCATCAATCCCTAGAAAACATTTGGCAGTATTAAACCGTCCGAGAATTTCCACGCTGATATCCCCAAGCAGGACCTCATCCCGCCTGCGTAACAAACCACCACAGACGTAAACTTCACTATCCGCGATCTCCATGAGAGGCGCTAAAAGGTTTACACCGTTTGTAACAATGGTCAGGTTCTTTCTATTCGACAGGTGCCGAGCCACAAACCACACTGTACTGCCGCCATCCATCATCAATGTATCGCCATCTTCAATGTACTCTGCGGCAAGCCTGCCGATGGCTTCCTTTTCAGACTGCATACTTTCCTCACGCGTGTGCAACAACGTCTTTCCAACCACCACGTGTTTATTTAGCTGTTCCGGTAAAATTGCCCCGCCATACGTGCGCTGCAAAAGCCCGCGTTCTTCCAGTTCTGCCAGGTCCATCCGAATACTGGAAGGGCTGATATTAAATTCTTTAACGAGGTCAGCAACGTAGATCTTCTTCTCGTGAACCAACCGCTCTATAATTATCTGCAATCGCTCTTCCCGAAAAATATCCTTCTTGCGGCTCATTTCCCATTTCCTCGTATTTCCTTGCGTTTCTTGGAGTTTATTCCAAACCCATTCATCTGTCAAGATAAGATCTCATCGTTTAAGCTTATGATTAGTATTCCAAAAGAAGCAAAATCCATACGCTTTTATCGGATTCCCTGTAACCGTCGCAGAAAAAATGAGAACCTTCAAATAAATCACTACCCAAGATACAAGAAACTTGCTTACTTTGGCGTTTTAATAACAAATAACATCGGAAAAATCCCAAACTTATTCCCTGTTTTGATCTATTTTTGCAGTATAATTACACTTGGTTCATCATCGTGTAACAGGAGGATCGTATGGGTAACGAAGTAAATTATAAGCATGAGCTTGTGGGTTGTTTCGGTTTTCCCGTAGCGGAAAACCCAACCGGTGTGATGCAAGAAGCTGCTTTTGCTGCCTTGGGATTGAACTGGCGATATTTGCTGCTCGAAGTTCAACCCCACCAATTGCAAGAAGCAGTCAATGCAATGCGCTTGTTTAACTTTCAGGGTTTCAATTGCACTATTCCGCATAAAGTTGAGGTTCTGAAATATCTCGACGAGATTTCCTCCGCCGCACGTTTGATGGGCGCCGTCAACACCGTGCGCCGCGAGGGACATAAGCTTATCGGTGAAAACACAGACGGCAAAGGATTTTTACGCTCCCTGGACGAGGACGCCGGGGTAAACCCGCTCGGCAAACGAGTCGTAGTGCTGGGCGCGGGTGGAGCTGCACGCGCCATATCCGTTGAATTAGCTCTGGCTGGAGCCGCACATATCACGATCGTCAATCGCTCTCCCCAGCGCGGAGAGCCTCTGGTCGCCCTGCTCAATCAAAAGACTCCGCTAGATGCTGATTTTATCCGCTGGGAGGGCGAATATCACCTGCCTGAACGTACCGACATCCTCGTAAACGCTACATCCATTGGCTTATATCCCAACGTTAATGACAAACCAGCCTTAGATTACTCATCCATTCTACCAGGAGCGATCGTTTGCGACGTCATCCCAAATCCACCCCACACCCCTTTTCTAAAAGAAGCACAGGCGCGCCGCGCCCGCACTTTGGATGGTCTGGGAATGCTCGTCTACCAGGGCGCCATCGCCTTTAAAATGTGGACAGGAAAAGACGCCCCCATTCCCGTCATGCGTCAAGCACTGATCAACGCCTTCGGGTTGTAATAGCAGCGCTCCAAAATTTCATACAGAGAGGACACCATGCCAGAAAAAGCCTACATTTTAGCATACGATCTTGGGACGACGGGTAACAAAGCCATCCTCTGTAGCCCGCAAGGAAAAATCGTCGCCGAAGCTTATCATCCCTACGAAACACAATATTTGCGCCCCAATTGGGTGGAACAAAACCCTTCCGACTGGAAACGCGCCATCTGTGAAACCACACGTCAATTACTCGTCCAGGCAAACGTTCCCGCCCGGCAAATTGCGGTAGTCAGTTTCAGTGGTCACATGAACGGTGCCCTACTCGTAGATAAAACCGGTGAGCCTCTGCACCCAGCCATTATCTGGGCAGACCAACGCGCCACTGCCCAGGCAGAATTTATCAGCCGCACCTGCGGTGAAACCGAAATTTATCAGCTCACGGGAAATCGCATCAGCCCTGCTTACACTGCCGCAAAAGTGTTATGGCTAAAGGAAAACGAAAGCGAAGTATTCCGGCGTACCTATAAGGTCTTACAACCTAAAGACTACGCAGCTTTCTTCCTGAGCGGTGTGTTCGCCACAGATTTCTCTGACGCCTCACTCACCCAGATGCTGGATTTAAAAAATCATTGTTGGGCAACCAAACTCCTGCATGAAATCGGTATTTCTCCTGATATCCTGCCGGAGATTAACCCCTCTGCCAAGGTCATCGGCAAAGTAACCGAAACAGCCGCTGCCCTAACCGGATTATCTGCCGGTACACCGGTAGTCATCGGCGGTGGAGACGGCGCCTGTGCAACTGTCGGCGCGGGTTCTATCCGCGACGCTGACGTATACAATTACATCGGCTCGTCTTCCTGGATGGCGCTTTCAACCTCCCAACCTGTTCTGGACGAACACCAGCGAACGTTCAATTTTATTCACCTCAACCCCAGTCTTTATATCGCTATCGGCACCATGCAGACCGCCGGCGGCGCATTTGATTGGTTGGAGACTCTGCTGCGCGGTGATGCCGAAAGCCTGCCGCGCCACGAAGATTTAGACCTGGCTGCCAGTTTTGTCCCCCCCGGTGGCAATGGTTTGCTATTCCTGCCCTACCTCTTAGGGGAGCGCAGCCCGCATTGGAATCCCAAAGCCCGCTCCGCTTTTATTGGCTTAGCCATGCCAGATGGGCGCGCTGAAATGACGCGGGCGGTAATGGAAGGAGTGGCTTTTAACCTGCGCATTATTCTCGACGTTCTTCAATCCCAGGGTGTCAAATTAGACGCTATGCGCCTGATTGGCGGCGGTAGTCGCAGTTCTGTATGGCGTCAAATTTTAGCAGACGTCTACAATTTGCCTATTCTGCGGGTTAACCTCTCCACTGCAGCTACTGCAATGGGGGCTGCCATTGCCGGCGGCATCGGTGTAGGTATTTTCCCAAATTACGACGTCGTTTATGATCTCATTCCCGTCTCCGAAGACGCTACACCGGATGTAAACACTCGCGCCCGCTACGAAGAGCTATACGATCTCTTCTGCCAAAGTTACGCTGCACTAGAACCAATTTACGCTCGCCTGGCAGATCTACCTCAATAGTCCGCTTCGTACAATTCACTGCCACGACATTCCAATGCCGCTTGGGATAATCCACATCCATGTTCATCGAGCTAACTACAGCCCTGGTAGGCTTCCGGATACTGCCAGGGCTACGCTTCTTCTCCTCACCCAGCGAGCTTGAAAAATCCGGGAATGATAACCAGATTGTTCTTGACATATCTCCTAAGCGGACTTAAAATATATGCGTATATGATACCGTTACCATACCGTGTGTGAGTTCCAACGCGTGAATACTGGCAAGAATTTACCAAACTTAAGGAGAATCAAGATGGCTACGAATCGTTTAATCGGCAACTACCCAAGCATTGGTATCCGCCCTGCCATTGATGGACGGCGTAAAGGCGTGCGCGAATCCTTGGAAGACCAGACCATGACAATGGCGCGTTCTGCCGCCAAATTCCTCTCTGAAAACTTGCGCTATCCCAACGGCGATCCCGTGCGCTGCGTCATCGCTGACTCTTGCATTGGTGGCGTGGCTGAAGCAGCAATGGCGGCGGAAAAATTTGCCCGCGAGGGGGTCGGTCTTTCTTTAACCGTTACTCCCTGTTGGTGCTACGGCTCCGAAACAATGGACATGGACCCGCTTATCCCCAAAGCTGTCTGGGGTTTTAACGGCACCGAGCGCCCAGGTGCCGTATACCTCGCGGCTGTTTTGGCTGCCCACAATCAGAAAGGTCTCCCTGCATTTGGCATCTATGGGCGCGACGTTCAGGACGCCAAAGACACTTCCATTCCCGCCGACGTTCAGGAGAAATTGCTGCGTTTCGCTCGCGCTGGTTTAGCCGTCGCAATGATGCGCGGGAAATCCTACCTCTCGCTTGGCAGCGTCTCAATGGGTATTGCTGGTTCCATCGTCAAGGAAGATTTCTTCGAAAAGTACCTTGGGATGCGCGTCGAAGCAGTGGATATGAGCGAATTTATCCGGCGTATTGACGAAAATATCTTCGATCCGCAGGAGTACGAGAAAGCCTTTACCTGGACAAAGAAATATTGTAAAGAAGGGCGTGAATATAACAGCCCAGAAAATCAACGTAGCCGCGCCCAGAAGGACAAAGACTGGGAATTTGTCGTTAAAATGACCATGATCGCACGGGATATGATGGTAGGCAATTCACGTCTGGCAGAGCTTGGCTTCGGGGAAGAAGCTCTGGGACACAACGCAATTCTCGCTGGTTTTCAGGGACAGCGCCACTGGACAGACCATTTCCCTAACGGCGACTTCATGGAAGCCATCCTCAATTCCTCTTTCGACTGGAACGGTATTCGCCAACCGTTTACCTTTGCCACTGAAAATGACAGCCTGAATGGCGTATCCATGTTGTTCGGCAATCTGCTGACCAACACAGCCCAGATCTTTGCTGACGTGCGCACCTATTGGAGTCCGGAGGCGGTCAAGCGCGTTACTGGTCATACTCTTAGCGGCAAAGCCTCCAACGGCATCATCCACCTCATCAACTCTGGCGCTGCCACTTTAGACGCTACCGGTAATCTCAAACGAGATGGTTCCGCAGTGATGAAACCCTTCTGGGATATCACCCAACAGGAAGTTGAAAAAAGCCTGGAGGCTACATCCTGGTATCCTGCCAACACAGGCTATTTCCGCGGCGGCGGCTTCTCTTCCGGCTTCCTCACCAAAGGGGAGATGCCCGTAACAATGACGCGGCTCAACATCGTCAAGGGTTTGGGACCCGTCGTGCAACTTGCAGAAGGATTCACTGTAGATCTGCCGGACAACGTTCACCAGACTCTTAACGACCGCACTGATCCCACCTGGCCTACCCATTGGTTTGCTCCGCGCCTGACGGGCACGGGCGTCTTCCGCGACGTTTATTCTGTGATGAACAATTGGGGTGCAAATCACGGCGCCATAAGCTATGGTCACGTCGGCGCAGACATTCTCGCCCTGTGTTCCCTGCTGCGCATTCCCGTCTGTATGCACAACGTTCCGGAAGAAAAAATCTTCCGTCCCAGCGCCTGGACAGCTTTTGGCACTGCGGATGTGGAAGGCGCTGATTATCGCGCTTGTGCTAGCTTTGGTCCCCTATACGGTCAATATTAATCTCCGTTTAGAGAAATACCTCTTACCTCCCTTTTTCACCCTTCCCTCTCCTCAACCGAAAGGTTCACCTTGGAGAGGGAAGGGACCGGGGGTAGCACCCTTCAAAAGATTTAATTACTGGGGATTCCATCTTCGGCGTCCCTTTATCAAACAAACGAATTTCTTAATCGCTCTTCCCCAAATCATGCAAGGGTGGTATAATCTCCCCGCTTCAAAAAGCACTGGGGGCTCGTCTAACGGTAGGACAGCAGACTCTGGATCTGTATGTAGAGGTTCGAATCCTTTGCCCCCAGCCTGAATTGAAAAAAGGCTTCCCACAAACGGGAAGCCTTTTTTGTCGTTGATG
>CAZGDA010000104.1:0-8666 GCA_964524425.1 uncultured Anaerolineaceae bacterium
ATAAATTCCAAATTTTCGAGTAAAATATATAAATATCAAGCAATCATTTACCCAACGAGGAGGTTTTATGTCCAACTTGAAATCTGTTCGTGTAACAATTACCCTTTGGAGCGGGTTATGCCTCCTCGCTGCGGCGGTGATTTTAATCGCTTACGCAGTCATCCAAGAGCGCAACGTGGCAACCCAGGCGGCGCAGGATGCCATCCTGGCAAAGGCACAAAGCCTAGCCAGTTCCATTGACGCTGAACTGGAATCGCGCATGGATACCGCCCATACCCTGGCGCAAACCTTGAAAGCCCAAAAAACTGAAAACATCAACCTGAACCGCCAGCAAGCCAATGCCTTCCTCAAGCAGGTTTTAAATGATAACCCCCAATTTTATAGGATAGCCACCTGCTGGGAGGCGGATGCCTTTGACGGCAAAGACGCCGAATTTGCCGGCAAAGACGATTACGACGAAACTGGGCGATTTATCCCCTCCTGGTATTGGAGCGGGGATGGCAGCAGTGTGGCGTACGCGGCGCTGGTAGACTACGAAACAGAAGGTGTGGGAGACTGGTATCTGATCCCGAAAAACACCAAGCAAGAAATTCTCATCGAACCATACGCCTACACGTTCGAAGGCAAAGACGTATGGATGACCACTACCGCAGTTCCAATCGTCATGGAAAGCACGTTTTATGGTGTTGCAACCGTAGATACCAGCATGGATTTTTTACAGAAAAAGGTTAACGAAGTCTGGCTTTACGGCGGCAAGGCAGACGTACTGGTGATCAGCAACGGCGGCACAATCGTTGCCTACCGCGACCACCCGGAATTCGTCGGCAAGCCATTAGAGGAGTATAAGAAAAACTGGAAAGACGCCCTGCGCATCGTACAAATGGGAGGCATTGCCACGAAAACAGAAGCGGACGACATCGCAGTGTATGCCCCAATTCAGGTGGGGAAAACGAGCAAACCCTGGGCAGTGAATATCGTTGTGCCTACCGATTTGATCTACGCTGAAGCCGACTCCCAGATGTGGCGAATGATCGGCGTAGGTGCAGCTATTATCCTCGCCGCGCTTTTGCTCTTGTGGTTTGCCATCAGTAGGATGGTAAAACCGCTGCAGATTATGTCTGTTGCCCTGCACAAACTAAAACTGGGAGACCTGAACAGAGATATCCCCCAATCGGTAAAAGATATCATCGTGGCGCGCGATGATGAGCTTGGCAGTATGGGGCAAGGCTTGGCAGCCCTGGAGATATACGTTACCGGGCTGGCTGAAACGGTGGCACGCGTTGCAGAGGGAGACTTGTCCATGACCGTTGAACCACGCTCGGAAAAGGATGAGCTGGGGATTGCAATATCCAGCATGATCACCGGTCTGCGCAACCTGGTCGGTGACATCCAGCACAACGCCAACACAGTTGCCGAAGCGACTGTACAGGTATCCGCAGCAGCCAACCAGGCAGGCATGGCAGTCAATCAAATATCTACAACCATGCAGCAAATTGCACAGGGTACAAACCAGCAAAACCAGAGCACCATGGAAACCGCCCAGGCAGTAGATAATTTATCCCGAGCCGTCAACGGAGTTGCCAGCGGGGCACAGGAACAGGCGCAGGCAATTAACGAAGCCGCCAGCGCTGTACATCAACTTTCACAATCCATCCAGGAAGTCCGCGCCGGCGTGGAGCGACAAACGGGCGCCGTAGAGGAGACACACCAGACCATCCAAAGCCTTTCCACCTCGGCAATAGATATGCACAACGGAGCTGAGGCGCAGCAACACAGCCTGGAAGAAGCCGTTCACGCCGGGGAACAACTAAATCAATCCATCAGCCAGGTCAACACAGCCGCTGAACAGGTTTATCTGCAATCCGAAGAAGCTGCCCGAACAGCCAAAGACGCCTCAGAACTGGCGCGCCAGACGACCAGCGAAATGGAGAAAGTGCGCCATACCACCACCGACCTGGCGCAGCGCGTAGGAGAATTGGGGCGCCTGTCCGCCCAGGTGGGCACGATCGTGGAAGCCATCGAAGACATTGCCAGTCAAACCAACCTCTTGGCGCTCAATGCAGCCATCGAAGCCGCCCGCGCCGGGGAACACGGACGCGGGTTTGCCGTCGTCGCTGACGAAGTACGCAAGCTCGCCGAGAAATCCGCCCAGGCGACCGAAGAAATCGGCGCCATCATCCGCACCGTTCAAAGCGGCACACACGAGACTGTGGAAGCCATGCAGCGTGCGGGCAAAGACGTGGATACAGCCGCTTCCGCCACCCAGCGCGCCCAGGCAGCCTTTGCAGCTATCTTAAACAGCACAGAGACGTCTGCGGAACGCGCTCGCGCCATTCGCGAAGCCATATATACCATGCAAACTGCCCGCCTCACCCTGGAAAGCGCCATTCACAGCGCCCAGGAAATTGCCCGCAAAAACGAGCAGGCAGCCGAGGAGATGAACCAGCTCAGCTATAAAGTATCCCAGCAAGGCAACGTCTTCGCTGAAGTAACCCAAGCCAACGCGGCTGCCAGCCAGGTGATGATTGATTTAAGCAGCCAGGCAGTCTCTCATCTGGATACGGTTTCGGCGGTCGTCGAAGAAAACACCGCCTCCACCGAAGAAATGACCGCCAGTGTGAGTGAACTGAATCAATCTATGGATAACATTTCTAGCGTGAGTGAGGAAAACATGGCAGCGGTAGAGCAAGTGAGCGCTGCCGCCGAACAAACGACATCCCAGGTGGAAGAAATCAGCGCCACTGCGGACGTGTTGACAGACATGGCAAAGGAAATGCGTGATCTGGTTGCCCGTTTTCGATTGTAACAACCAGCCGACTTACAATATCTCGCAACAGACCTGACAGATTTTCTGAAATTTGTCAGGTCTGGGCTTTCTTTTTCGCTCAACCGTGCTTGTAAAAAAACCGTGATTTTGAGTTCTTGACAGATAAGCAGAACAGGAATATCATGGTATCGTTACCAAAACCTTCAATTGTGAGGTTACCTGCCAATGACAACCATTAGAGATGTCGCAAAACATGCCAACGTTGCCCCGATTACCGTATCCAGAGTGATCAATAACAGCGGATACGTTAGCGAAGAAACGCGCCTGCGCGTAACCGAAAGCATTGATAAATTGGGCTACGTACCGAATCGTCTGGCGCGCAGCCTGCGCTTGCGCCAGACGAATTTAATCGCCCTGGTGCTCACCGACATCACCAATCCCTTTTGGACTACGGTGGCGCGCGGCGTGGAAGACGCCGCCAGTGACGCCGGTCTCAGCGTCATTGTATGCAACACAGACGAGTCGCAAATCGAGGAAGACAAATACCTGCGCCTGCTCGTCGAAAGGCAGGTGGATGGCATCCTCCTGGTTCCCGCTTCCAGCCGCACAGAAGCCGCCTGGTTCATCCGCAAGCACAACGTGCCTGTGGTCATCTTAGACCGGCGTTTGCCCGAACGCGTCGCCGACGTGGTGCGTTGCGATTCAGATGGCGGCGCCTATCAACTTGTGCGCCTGCTCACCTCGCTGGGGCACCGCCGCATTGCCGCCCTCAGCGGTCCGCAAAAAATATCCACCGCCGCAGATCGCGTAACAGGCTACCGGCGCGCTTTGCACGAAACCGGCATCGAAGAAGATGAACGCCTAATCTTTTTTGGCGAATATACCGTCCAAAGCGGTTACGCCATGGCAAAGCTGGCATTGCAGGTAACACCTCCGCCCAGCGCGTTTTTTGCCGCCAACAACTTTATTGCCATTGGCGCCTTCGCCGCCCTGCGCGACCACAAACTGCGCGTGCCGGAAGACATCGCCCTGGTCAGTTTCGACGATATCCCATCCACCCTCTTTTATGATCCGTTCCTGACCGTCGTTTCACAGCCCAGCTATGACATGGGACGCAGAGCCATCGAGGTGCTGCTGGCGCGTCTGGCGCACGAATTGCCCGACGAATATCAAGACTTTGTTTTGCCCACAGAGTTAATCGTGCGCAAATCCAGCGGGCAGGCGCGCTAATAACCCTCGTTCCCTTATTCACTATCCACGTTTGTTAACAACTGTTAACCACGGTTAATATTCTATAAAACCAGGCGATAATTGGTGTTCCTATGGTATATTCAGACTATTAATGTATTAATTGGCTTAAAATCTGAGAGAGGAACCCATGACCAAGATTAAAGTGTTGTTTTTATGTACCGGCAATTCGGCTCGCAGCCAGATGGCTGAAGCGTTCCTGCGCAAATACGCCGCAGAACAATATGAAGCCTTTTCGGCGGGCTTGGAGCCTGCAGGTATCAACCCCTACACCTTGCAAGTGATGCAAGAAATCAACGTAGATATGAACAGCCAATATTCCAAGCACGTCAGCGAGTACATGGGCAAGCTACATTTCGGATATTTAATCACCGTTTGTTCCCAGGCAGATAAAAATTGTCCAGCTGTGTTTCCTGGAGTGGGCAAGCGTCTGCATTGGGATTTGGAAGACCCAGCCGCAATTTCCGGAACGGAAGAAGAAAAACTCCTGAAATTCCGCCAGGTACGCGACCAAATCGCCGCAAAAATTCGTTCCTGGCTGGCTGAACAAGGTGTTATAATTACTTAAAATCACTTACACCTCCAGAGGAGACCACAGCGGAATGAACTTGCTTGCCGGAGACATCGGCGGAACAAAAACGATTATCGCAGCCTATTCGTTGCAAAAAGGTACGCGTCAAGCCCTGTTTGAAGAACGCTACCCCAGCAAAAAATACGCCAACCTGGAAGCAATTTTGCACAAATTCAACAAAGACCATCCCGGCTTGACTTTCGACGCGGCTGTGTTTGGCGTCGCCGGACCGGTCATCCAGGGTAAAGCATCCGTTACCAACCTGCCCTGGTTGATGGAGGAAGGGAACATCCGCCAGACGTTTCAAATTCCCCAAGTCAAACTGCTCAACGACCTGGCTTCGGTCGCCCACGCTATCCCTTACCTCACCTCTCAGGAAGTGTTCACCCTCCACGCCGGCGAAGCAGAGGAACACGGGAACATCGCCGTCATCGCACCTGGAACGGGTCTGGGTGAGGCGTTTCTAACCTGGCACAAAGGCACCTACCAGGTCCATTCATCCGAAGGAGGGCACTCCAGTTTCGCCCCTACTGACGCCGCAGAAGTTCGCCTGCTGCTGTACATGATGGACCGTTTTGAGCACGTAAGCTTCGAGCGCGTTTGCTCTGGCATCGGCATTCCCAACATCTACGCTTTTCTAAAAGACGGGCAGGACGTGGAAGAACCCGAATGGCTGCGCCAAAAACTGGCGTCCACCTCCGACCCCACCCCGGTCATCATTTCCGCCGCCCTGGATGCGGACAAATCTAAGCGGGCGAAAATCTGTGAGTTGACACTTGACCTGTTCGTCGCCATTTTGGGAACCGAATCGGGCAATCTGGCAGTCAAAGTTATGGCTACCGGCGGAATTTACCTGGGCGGCGGCATTCCCCCGCGCATTTTATCTGCCTTGAAAGGTGGGCGTTTCCTGCAGGCGCTGCACAGCAAAGGGCGTTTCAGCAGTGTGATGGCAAAAATCCCCGTGCAAGTTATCTTAAACCCCAACGCAGCCTTGTTAGGCGTAGCCAGTTACGGCATGTCCCTGCTGCAAGCCGCCTCAGCCTAGATATAAACCAAGCCCTTCAACGATCCACGCTCCAAAGGCTGCATCTTTACCTCTCGTAATCATGCCTTTTCCGAGTTTTCCACGAGAATTTCTACCCTGACGTAAGAAAAGCAACGTCAGGACTATTTCGGCAACCCGATCTTTGAACACAACCCAGAGCAAAAAGGCGCAGGCATCCTATGGATGCGCGGCGCCTTTGGATGACCATCACCGGTAAAAAAAACAGGCGTTAAAACAAGCCGATCACCTGCCCCGTCTCCGGGTCTATGTCAATGTCAAAGAAAGCCGGGCGGGTAGGTAACCCAGGCATGGTGCTCATCGTGCCCAGTAACGGGTAAAGGAAACCCGCCCCAATGGAAGCGCGCACGTCGCGGATGGGCACACGAAAGCCCTTGGGGACGCCTTTCAAGTTCGGGTCGTGGCTCAAACTCAGGTGGGTTTTCGCCATGCAAATGGGCAGTTTATCGTATCCAAGCTGTGTATAGCGCTGAATGCGCTCCTCCGCCAGGGCTTGATACTCCACCCCGTCTGCCCCGTAGACCTCCCGGCAAATGACTTCAATTTTCTCCTTGATGGGCAAATCCAGCGGATATAAAAAGTTAAAATTCGCCGGTTTCTGGGCTGCCTGGCAAACCGCTCTGGCAAGCTCCACCGCTCCCTCACCGCCTTTTTCCCAATGCGAGGAGAGCACCGCGTCTTCCGCCCCGGCGTTTAAAGCCGCCCGACGCACCATTTCAATCTCGGCTGGCGTATCGCTGATGAAATGATTCACCGCCACGACCACAGGAATGCCGAATTTACGCGCCACCTGGATGTGATGCGCCATGTTCGCCACGCCCTGTTGCAGCAATTCCAGGTTTTCTTTCTGGTATGCCGGATCGAGCGGCTCGCCTGCACTAACTTTCGGACCACCGCCGTGCATCTTCAACGCCCGGATGGTCGCCACCAGTACCACAACGTTCGGAATTAAACCGGAAGTACGGCACTTGATGTCGAAGAATTTTTCCATGCCGATGTCCGCTCCGAAACCGGATTCCGTTACCACGTAATCCGCCAATTTGAGAGCCAGCCGGTCGGCGATGATGGAGCTGTTGCCGTGGGCAATGTTTGCAAACGGACCGGCGTGGACGAACACCGGCGTCCCTTCCAGGGTCTGCATCAAAGTCGGTTTGACGGCATCCTTCATTAATACCGCCAACGCGCCCGCCACACCCAGGTCGTCTGCCGTTACAGGCTCACCTGCTTTGCTCGTGCCGATCACAATTCGTCCAAAACGGGCGCGCATGTCACCCAGGTCGGTCGTCAACGCCAGGATCGCCATAATCTCGCTGGCAACCGTGATGTCGAAACCAGTCGAGCGGGTGAAACCCTTCTCCTCCGCACCCTGCCCTATCGTAATCCCGCGTAAAAAGCGGTCGTTCGTATCCATCACCCGCCGCCAGGTGATGGTGGATGGGTCAATATCCAGGCGCACGAAGCGGCTGCGTTCCTCCGCGCTGAGCTGATCGGGATCTTCCTTATCAATGCCCAATTTCTTCAGCCGCGCCGCCATCCCCCTGGAAAAACGACGTTTACCGTGTTTATCTGCCGGTAAAAGACGGCGGAAGAGCGCATCGTCCGATTGGCTGGATTCGTGGAACATGCGCGCGTCAATCGCGGCTGCCAGTAAATTATTGGCAGCCGTAATGGCGTGGATATCACCGGTGAGATGCAAGTTGAAATCCTCCATCGGAATCACCTGGCTGTAACCGCCGCCGGCCGCTCCGCCCTTGATACCAAACGTAGGTCCCTGGCTGGGTTGGCGGATGCAGGTTACCACCCGTTCACCTAAATGCGCTCCCAGCGCCTGGCTTAACCCTACCGGCGTGGTCGTTTTCCCTTCTCCCAATGGGGTGGGTGTGATGGCGGTAACGTCAATGTATTTCCCATCCGGCTGGCTGCTCAGCCGTTTTAGTGCTTCTAACTTGACTTTGGCTTTATAGTTCCCATACAATTCGATCTCATCGGGCAGCAATCCCAATTCATCTGCCACTTGACGGATGGGTTTGAGTTCGGCAGATTGGGCAATTTCAATATCCGTCGGTACAGGCTGGCGGCGTTTGAGTAGCAATGCTGTAAAGGCTCTTTTTTCAATTTCAGACATACGACTACCTCACCTGCATTCCAATTAACCGCCCAACAAAGCCACCTGGCGCAGTAAACCAAACACCAGCGCGCCGAGTTTCACACCCTCGCCAGCTGAAAGCCGCGGTGCAGTCTGTTCGTGCTCTGCACGCTGAATCAATAATCTTGCGGCGATGATGCCAGTAACGCAGCCAACAACGCCGCCAATAACCAGAATCCGGACCTTCATATCTCTATCAATCCCGGTGATGTTTGCTTCACTCATAAGTTCATCTGCTCCTTTTAAGAATTTTTCCTGCGTGTTTGCACACCGCGACTCCCTGCCCGTTGTTTACGAGGGTGGTTGTTTAGCGGCAGGCTTTTGCAGCGCTGAATTGACCACCCCGGCGCCTGCCCTCCAACTGCTCACGCGCAATACCGGCTCGACTGCGGCATCGCTAACCTGGCGTACTTTCCTATGCAAAACGAGGAAAAAACCCTGCACCAGACTGGCATAAGCCGGCAATATCTGATAAAGCTTCCCCACGCCGTATACCAATCCCCCCAGGAGAATAAGCAGGGGAATTAATAATAAACCGCCGATTAGAATCAAGAAAATTAGGGAAATGTTTGCCCACAGGTGAGCCGTGTTTGCCTGAGCCACACCCGCCAAAATTGCCGCCGCCAGGCAGAGCGTCACTGCGATGATTAATGGCAGGCTTACCTGCCAGAACACTTCGCGCCGGTGTGCTGCCCGGGTGAGCGGATTTGGTTCAGGAAGCGCTCGGCTGTCTGTTGGTGAGGAAGAAGGGATATCACTCATAGTGCACACTCACGTCATCCGATTCGTTGCCGCTTATAATATTGTAGCATGAATCGTTGATTCATGCTCAAGATTCTAGAGAATTGCAATTAATTATAATATTCAAAAT
>CAZGDA010000105.1:0-8658 GCA_964524425.1 uncultured Anaerolineaceae bacterium
GGTAAAGCTTGGATACATAATAAAATTTCTCTAGATACTGGCAGTCCAGTTTCTCCCTCCGAATAAAAATTCAGAGTATTTCGGCTGGCTAACAAAGGAAAATTTTCACGGAAAATCCTTCTTACAGCAGGTTTTGAGGTAAAGATGCAGTTTTCCTCTAAAAAGGTATTCTCCAACCCAAAAGGAAGACATACATTGCTTATGAAATCTTGGCGTTTCGCCCTGTTACTTTTAATAGAATTTTGCACATATCCGGAATTTGGAAAAATGGTTGTTAAATATCCAGACATTGGGTTCACAAAATAATGCTTCTCAATGTAATCTGCTAATTTAATAAAGTCATCTTCATTCAATTGTGAAGGATCAGTTTTATCTGCAAACGCCGTCACGGTTGCAATGCTGACATCAATAAATGGATGTCCGGTATATTTTAGCATTTACACACTCCTTTTTCTGTTCAGGTTAATGGTTATTAGAAGACCTCATTGTCCATCAGCGGCGCGGCGATGGCGTTCGCGCACTTGCTCCCGCAGCCAGACGGGCTGCTCTATGTAGACGTGCTCGCCGTAATATAAAAGCCAGCTTTCCATCTCCGGGGTGATGCCGGCAAAGAAGCGCAGACGAATACGCCCGTCTTCCAGCGCTTCTGTTTGCTGGCTTTTGTGCCAATGCTCCTCGCTGACCCATTGACCGGCTTGGCAATCGAACAACAGGCTGACGTCCTCCGGCGTGCGGGCAGCGCCACGCATCATGCCCCACGCATCGCCCAGGTAGTCGTCCAGGTCAAAATCTGCGGGGACGGTGTAGGGGGTTTCCAGTATCTCTGCTGTTTGCACACGGTCGAGTTTGAATTGCAACACCGCTTGACGGTGATGGTCAAAGGCAATCAGGTGCCAGGAGCGACCGTAGGGGACGAGGGCGTAGGGTTCGATGACCCTGGCTTGCACTTCACCCTGGCGCGAGGCGGTGGCGTAATGGACGTTCACCTGGCGGCGCTCGGCGAGGGCGCGATGCAACAGGCTGAACATAGCCTGGCGATGAGGTCTGGCGGCACGACGGGGCAATTGCTCGGTGGCTTCGCGCAAGATGGGCAGAAGATTGCTAGGGAAGAGGGTTTCCAGGCGGGCAATGGCAGCGGCAAGCTCGGCAGAGTTGACACCTGGCAGCACCTGGGCGGCGCGCGCCGCACCTAGTAGGGCAATCGCTTCAGAAAACGAATAGGCGGTGGTGGGCAGGTGCGGCATTCGCTCGAAGGCGTAGCCGTTCCCTTCCCGCTGCAAACTAAGACCAAGGCGATAACGGATCAGTTCCAGGTCTTTCTGAATCATGCGCTCGCCAATTTCATGGTGCTGCGCCAGGGTACGGCGGCTCCAACGCCCCGGCGCAGCCGCGATTTGCTGGATGATTTCCAACACGCGCGCCGGACGGCGAATCTGGTCATCACGCGGATCGCTGTTATACTTGGTGCTGAGCATCGCATCCTCCTCGCTAAAAGAATATACCTGTTTGAACTATATCAAATGCACGGGAACACTGCGATTCCCGCGCGAGTACGGGTTTTCGACTTGCTATATGTAATGTGAAAAAACCGCTTACGAAGTGCGCAGGCGGTAATCAAAACTACCTTCTACCGCCTGCACGGTCTGCACAGGCTATCCAAAGGTACTGCTTAATCCTCGGATGATGATATTGGAATTTGTAATATTATAGCATAAGATGGGCAGGCAATGGAATGGGTTTCACAAAGGGGGAGATTTTTCTTGTAGCAACGTGAAAAGGATGGTAAAATCTTGGGTGCCCACCAGAATTATTCGTGAGGGAATTTTTAGCGGAGAACACAGGAGTACTCATGTCAGTGCAGGACGATCTCGAGAAGTGGCGCCAAGGCAGCTACAAGAAAGCAATTGAAAAGTATCCAGAACGGAAGACGGCGTTTAAAACCTCCTTTGGGGAGAAGATAGAGCCGCTGTATTGTCCCAAGGACGAGACGCCGGATTACAAGGCGAAGCTCGGTTTTCCGGCGGAGTATCCCTTCACCCGCGGAGTGCAGCCGACGATGTATCGCGGTAGGTTGTGGACGATGCGCCAGTATGCCGGGTTTGGCACGGCAGAGGAATCGAACAGGCGCTATAAATATTTGCTCGAACAGGGGCAAACCGGGTTATCTGTGGCTTTTGATTTACCAACGCAAATCGGCTACGATTCCGATCACCCCATGTCGGATGGCGAGGTGGGCAAGGTGGGCGTGGCGATCGATTCGCTGCGCGACATGGAAACGCTGTTTGACGGTATTCCCCTGGGGAAAGTCTCCACGTCTATGACGATCAACGCCACGGCTTCCATTTTGCTGGCAATGTACATCGCCGTAGCAGAAAAACAAGGTTTCAAGGCAACTGAACTGGAAGGTACGATTCAGAACGACATCCTAAAGGAATACGTAGCACGAGGCACGTATCGCTTTCCGCCCAAGCCGAGTATGCGCTTGATCACCGACATTTTTGCGTATTGCTCGAAGGAAGTGCCGAAGTGGAATACGATCTCGATATCGGGGTACCACATCCGCGAGGCGGGCAGCAACGCGGTGCAGGAGGTGGCTTTTACGCTGGCAGATGGGATCGCTTACGTTGAGGCGGCGGTGAAAGCGGGATTGTCGGTGGACGTCTTCGCGCCGCGCCTGTCGTTTTTCTTTGGGGCGCACAATAACGTACTAGAAGAGGTGGCGAAGTTCCGCGCGGCGAGGCGGTTGTGGGCGAGGATAATGAAGGAACGGTTTCAGGCTAGTACAAAGTCGCAGATTTTACGCTTCCACACGCAGACGGCAGGTTCCACACTCACCGCGCAGCAGCCGGATAATAACATCGTGCGCGTTACGCTGCAAACCCTGGCGGCGGTGCTGGGAGGGACGCAGTCGCTGCACACAAATTCAAAAGACGAGGCGCTGGCGCTGCCAACCGAAGACAGCGTGCGCGTGGCGTTGCGCACGCAGCAAATTGTCGCTTACGAAAGCGGTGTGGCAGATACCATTGACCCGCTGGCGGGTGCTTATTTTGTGGAAGAATTGACCGACACGATCGAAAAGAAAGCCGCAGAATACATCCAGCGCATTGACGAACTGGGTGGGATGGTTGAAGCGGTGGAAAAAGGGTTTGTGCAATTGGAAATTCAACAAAGCGCTTATCGCTATCAGAAGGAAATTGAATCTGGCGAAGTTGTGGTGGTGGGTGTGAATAAATTCCAGGTGAAGGAAGAGCCGCCGCAAAATCTGCTCAAGGTTGACCCGGCGATTCAGGTGGCGCAGATTGAAAAGATCAAACGTCTGAAAGCGGAGCGGGATAACGTGCTTACCCAAGCGGCGCTGGCTGAAGTGAAAAAGGCAGCGGCGTCTGGCGAGAATATGATGCCCTGGATCATCGCGGCGGTGAAGACCTACGCAACGCTGGGTGAGATTGTAGATGAGATGAAAGACGTCTTTGGTGAACATAAAGAGTCAATCATATTGTAGTAGGGGATTTGAACGATTTGGATCTAGTAAGTGATTTGAACGATTTGGATTTAGTAAGTGATTTGAACGATTTGGATTTAGTAAGTGATTTGAACGATTTGGATTGTGGTAGGAAATATGAACGAGCATAAAATTCGCGTTCTAATTGCGAAACCCGGTCTGGATGGACACGACCGAGGAGCTAAGTTTGTGGCGCAGGCGCTGCGAGACGCTGGTATGGAAGTGATTTACACCGGTTTGCGCCAGACTCCGGCGGCGATTGCGGCGGCGGCGATCCAGGAGGCCGTTGACGCGGTGGGGCTTTCCATCCTTTCCGGTGCACACAACACACTGCTGCCACGCGTGGTGGAATTGCTGCGGGAAAAAGGCGCAGGGGATATCCTCGTCTTTGGCGGGGGCGTTATCCCCGAAGCTGACGTTCCATACCTTAAGGAGCATGGCATTCAGGCAGTTTTCACACCGGGGACGCCCAGCGAGGAGTTCATCCAATTTATCCGTGAGCACGTGCGGAGTGTTGATGGATGATGGCGGGAATTGAGCGGTTTTATTCAGCAGATGGCTCGCTCAACGTGCGCTTGCTGGGGCGGCTTATTTCGGGAATTGAGAATAACCCGCAATTTGCCGAGGAGTTGTTAGCCGAGGTGTACCGGGAAAACGATGGGGCGTTGGTGCTTGGCATCACCGGACCGCCTGGGGTGGGTAAAAGCTCGCTCACAGATGGACTTGTAGGTATATATCGGGAAGAAGGGAAGCAGGTGGCGGTGATCGCGGTGGACCCCAGTTCCCCGTTTTCGGGCGGGGCAATTTTGGGCGACCGGATTCGTATGTCTTCTCATGCCACCGACAGCGGGGTTTTTATCCGCAGTATGGGCAGCCGCGGCTTTTTGGGGGGACTTGCGCCTGCAACTGTGGACGTAATGAATTTGCTTACTTCGATCGGTTTTGACGTGGTCATCATCGAGACCGTCGGTGTTGGACAGGGGGAGATTGACATCATGCACCTGGTGGATACGGTGCTGCTGGTGCTGGTGCCAGGTATGGGGGATGACATTCAGGCGCTCAAGGCGGGTATTATGGAGATCGCCGATGTGTTCATCATTAATAAGGCGGATAAACCGGGGGTAGAAAAGCTGCTGGCGGAGATCAATATGTTGTTAATGCTCAACCAGGGAAAGACGGAGTGGGTTGCCCCTGTTGTGGAAATGGTGGCGACCGAACATAGGGGGTTTGAGTGTTTGCTCGAAGAGATTGGACGACATAGGGAATATGTGGCTGCAAACCACGAGAAGGTGAGACGTCTTAAACTGGAAAATCGCTTCCGGCAGATGGTGGGGGAAAAGGTCAGTACACTCGTTTTCGCTGCCCTGGAGAATAATGACCGGGTGAATGGATGGGTTCAGGATGTAGCAGCCGGGAAGGTCAACCCTTATGCGGCTGTGCGAGAGTTTGATAAATGTTTAAAGATAACGTGGGAGGGTTAAATGTCTGCGAAGAAGGTCAATCACATCGGCATCGCGGTTGAGAATATCCAGGATTACGCCGGGTTTTACGAAAATGTGCTGGGGCTAAAGGTTGAAGGGGAAGAAACCGTTGCAGAGCAGAAGGTGAAGGTGGCGTTCTTGACGGTGGGGGATACGCGCATAGAGGTGCTTGAGCCAACCGCCGATGACAGCCCGGTGCGTAAATTCATTGAAAATAAAGGCACTGGCGTGCATCATCTTTCCTTTGAGGTGGAAGATATAGAAGCCGAACTGGAACGCCTGAAAGGACTGGGGGTACGGCTGATAGATGAAAAGCCGCGCCTGGGCGCACACGGCACAAAAATCGCTTTCGTGCATCCGAAAGAATCGAAGGGTGTGCTGGTGGAATTAACCGAGCAGAAAAAGCACTAGAACGGTTTTTCCGCGGTTGACGAGCAGCGCCAATGGCGGTAGAATTAGAGCATAAGCAGCCCCCGTAGCTCAATGGACAGAGCATCTGACTTCGGATCAGACGGTTGCGTGTTCGAATCACGCCGGGGGCACTGGAGAAAACCCATCCTAAAGCACGGCTTTGGCGAGTTTGGTGGATGAGAAGAAGAAGCCATGCAAACATGACAGGTCTTCGGAAACCTATCCGGTTTATTGAGACTGATTTTGTTGAGAAAGCTTGGAAAACAGTGGCTAACAGAAACGAATGGCTTGCGAAAAATGGGAATACGTGATAAAATTATTACAAAGTGGGCGTAAGACGCACGCAGTTGGAATTAGTGGAAATGCAGAAATCGCGGGAATATGTCCGATACCGATGAACTGCATACGATGAGGAATAAATTGAAATACAGACCTGCGCGAAAGTGCGCAATGATCCCCCCGTTGTTTGCATCTGAAAAGGAGATAAACAACGGGGGTTTGTTTTATCGAAACTCCTCTATCGCCTGGTATAGAGGATTGTTTTGCTCTTTTGGTTTATTGTTTCGGAAACGTTTCCAAGCCATGTCATTTTTCTATACAAGAGTTTCACGAGACGAAACTATGCCGATGGAGTGATCGTTTAAGGGTTTATGTTGGAAATGAGATGACAGAGCGGAGCATCGTATTTTATGAGTACGCAAGCAAATGAAATCTATAATATCAACAGCCTTGAGCGCGGGTTAGAAGCGCTCTCTGGTTTTCTGGTGCAGCCGGAAATGAGTTTTTCTGCGTTTGCGCGGGCATGCGGGTTGAATAAGACCTCCGCTAAACGTATTCTTTTTACGCTGGAAAAGGTCGGTTTTGTTAAATATAACGAGGACCGCAACACATATTCACTCGGTGTTCGCATTTTTGAATTGGGTGCGGTTGTACGAGAACATGTTGCCCTGCTTAAGATCGCGCGCCCTTACCTGGAGAGTGTATATGCGGAGGTAAAAGAAACAACTTTTGTTTCCCAGAAAGTAGGTTACGAGCAAATCTACCTGGAAAAGATAGAAACTCAAGGGACGGTGCATTTGCCGACGTTTGTTGGTAATCGCCGCCCGTTGTATTACGGGCTTGGGAAAGTCATGCTGGCGTTTGCCTGTGACGAAGAGCAGCTATCTTGCCTGCCGGAAGTTCTACCCTTTTACAGTCTGAAAACTATCTCTGAGCGCAAGAGTTTTCTAGAGGAATTGACGAAAATACGTGAGAAAGGTTACGCAGTAGACGAGGAGGAATACATTGAAGGAGTGGTAGGAATAGGGGTACCGGTTTTTGACTCTCCCAATAATGTGATTGGATTGGTAGGAGTTGCAGGACCAACAGAACGAATGACTTGCGAAAAAAGAGAATACGTGATAAAATTACTGCAACGCGTGAGTAAGACGACGTCGTTGAAATTACAGGAAATGCAGAAATCGCGGGTATAACCCCGATGAAGTGCATACGAAGAGGAACAATTTGAGATATAAACCTGCACGAAAGTGCGCGATGACACCCCCCGTTGTTTGGATCCGAAAAGGAGATAAACAACGGGGGGTTTTTTTTATCGAAACTCCTCTATCGCCTATTACAGAGGATTGTTTTACTCTTTTTTTCCATCGCTTCGGAAACGCTTCCAAAATAAATCAAATTCCAACACAAGAGTTTCACGGAGCGAAACTGAGCCGATTCAGGGATTCATCGGAAGGAGGTGAACCAACCGTAAAAGTTATCTAAATAAAACGAACTGTCTTTTTAAACCAAACGATATCTAATTATCAACCACTGGAGGTAAACAATGGCATACAATGATTTACGAGAATTTATCAAAAAATTAGAAGAAGAAGGTCAGTTGGTACGGGTGAAAGAAGAAATAGATCCCGAGCCGAACATCGGTGCAGCCGGCAGGGCTGCAGCAAATCTGAAGAATGGACCTGCGGTCATGTTCGAGAAGGTGCGCGGGTATAAGAACCCGGTCGTTACAAACGTACACGGTTCTTGGGCGAATCACGCGCTCATGATGGGAATGGAAAAAGATACGCCCGTAAAAGAACAGTTCGCCGAACTGTGCCGCCGCTGGGATATGTATCCCGTGGCTCCTAAACGTGTAGAAAGCTCGCCTGTAAAAAAGAATCTCGTTACGAAAGACATTAACTTGTTCGATGTGCTTTCGCTGTATCGCATCAATACCTACGACGCCGGTTTTTTCATCTCTAAGGCATGCGTAGTCTCGCGAGACCCAGACGATCCTACTTCTTTTGGCAAGCAAAATCTAGGTACATACCGCATCCAGGTGAAAGGCAAAGACAAGCTGGGCATCCAGGCGCTGCCTTTTCACGATATCGGTATACATCTTTCCAAGGCAGATTCGTTGAACCAACCAGTACCCGTGGCGATCTGTCTGGGTTGCGATCCAATAACAACCTTCATGGCGTCCACACCAATTAAATACGATCAATCGGAGTACGAATACGTAGGCGCCCTCAATAACGGTGTGCCGATGGAGATCACCAAGGCGCCAACGTTGGATTTGGACATCCCCGCTGGTTGTGAGGTATGTATCGAAGGGTATATTGAACCACGCACGCGCGAATGTGAAGGACCCTTTGGTGAATTCCCCGGATCCTATTCTGGTGCTCGTCTGCAAGGCGTTATTAAAGTAACTGCCATTTCCTACCGCGATAACCCCATCTTCGAGAACCTCTATTTAGGCATACCCTGGTCAGAAATTGACTATCTCATGGCGCTGAATACGTCTGTACCGCTGTTCAAGATGCTGCAAGAATCCTTCCCCGAAGTACAGGCTGTCAATGCTATGTACACACACGGTATCGGTGTAGTGGTTTCTACCGGCGTGCGCTTCGGTGGTTTCGGGAAAACAGTTGCAATGCGCCTGCTGACCACACCGCATGGTCTGGCTTATAACAAGGTCATCATCGTGGTAGATGACTTCGTGGACCCATTCAACCTGGAGCAGGTGATGTGGGCGATGACCACACGTGTGGATCCGCTTAAGGATGTATCCATCATCCAGAATTGCCCCGGTATGCCGCTGGATCCATCATCCAACCCACCTGGAATGCACAACAAACTGATTATAGACGCAACCACACCCAAAGCGCCCGAAATCGTTACGCGTGAAACCGAACTCTTGACGGCTCCCGCTGGCGCAAAAGCCTGGGAAGAGACCATCGCTAAACTCTGGAAACAGGTGAAGTAGATTGGATACGAATCGGAAAA
>CAZGDA010000106.1:0-8619 GCA_964524425.1 uncultured Anaerolineaceae bacterium
CGCCGCCTGGGCGAAGAAAAAATCATCTGGCTGACCACCGTGGATGCGAAAGACACACCGCAGCCCAGACCGGTGTGGTTCCATTGGGATGGCGAGACTGTTTTACTTTTCAGCCAAACACAGGCTTCCAAGATACGCCACATCACGCGTAACCCCCGAGTAGCACTCAATTTCAACACGGATAGTCATGGGGGAAGCGTGGGGGTCCTGATTGGGGAGGCGCACGTCTTACAGGACGATTTACCCGCCGGACGGATAGACGCTTACATAGAGAAATATAAACAAGATATGCAGGCGCAGGGATGGACACCCGAAATTATCCAGGCAGAATACCCGGTGGTGATTCTCGTTACACCGCAGACTATGCGCGGCTTTTAAGGGGTGGGATGAGGTACCTGCCCGGCGATGCGACGGATGCCGGGCAGATACTATGCGTTCGTTTATGGGGTCGCCAGTGGGTTTTGCACCGGCTTGCCGGCGTTGCCACCCTGGTAATAGGGGAAGGTAACTGGCAGTTCGAAGCCAAAGTATTGTGAGACACGGGCGACGATTTCACCCTTGATTTGGGCGCGGCGGGTGTTGTATTGTTTCACCGCGTCGTTCCAGTCCGTTCCGGCAAGCTGGACGGTGTTCATGGCTTCGTCCACCGTATCTCCCAGCGCCAGGGTAACTTGCGAATCTGGCACGGGCGGGGGCGCCTGCACGACGGCGTTGACGTAGAGGGAAAAACCCTGTCCGAGCTGGTCTGGGAGGGCGCCTTTGTCCTGCAAATCCTTGAGGTTGAGTTTGGTCGGGTCAATTGGATTGCCGTTTTCGTCGCGGTAGGTCTTGAGCATTTCCGTGAGGGCGGCTTCCTGAGAGCGGAAATTTCCCGTCCACACTTCTCCACTTTGGGCAACCGCTTCGTAGTATTGCTGGGTGATTTGTGTCTTCGCCTGAATTTTAGCGTATTGGGTGTCGGTTACGAGTTGGAAGTTCGCTGCCCCGGCTTGCACTTTTTGCACCAGCGCCACCAATTCATTATATTCCGTCGTACCAGAGCTGACAATTCCACAGCCAGCCAGCAGGAACGCCAGAGCAAGGAATATTGCCAAGAATAAGAAATTGCGTTTCATCAAAGATACCTCCTGAATGGTAAGGGTTTGTTATCTCTAATTGCCGCGCGCCGAACGACCGCTGCCGCCTCCGCCACGCAAGATACTGCCAATGCCACCGCCTGACGGGAAAGAAGTGGGGAAGGAACCCCAGCCACCTCCACCGCCGCCGCCAAACCTGCCGCCCCTGCCCACGCCGCTCATGGTGGCGTAGATGAGCAGCAGGATGACCAGGGCGATGAGGCATAACACGCAGCACAGAACCGCCGTGCCGGAAGCGCCCTCGAGGACGATGGGAGTGGGTTCAGGCTGGCTCAAGGGGGCGTATTTGCCGCGCACGTATTCGTCGTAGGCTTTTACCAGGGTGAGCAGGCTTTGGTCGAGGCTGGTGGTAGATTGATAGGTTTGCTCTGCCAGGCGGTTGAGCGGGGTAAGCCCCTGGGCGGTTAAGCCGGGCAACCCCAAGCCCACGCCGTAATGTACGTCAATCTTGGAGTCTTCCACCACGATGAGAAAGACAAAGCCGTTGTCTTTGCGCTCGCCCTGCGGCAGACCCAGTTTCATGTAGCGCAGGAAATGCACGGCGCAGTTCACACGGTTGCCCACCTGCGCCTGCGGTTTGAATAAAATCATGGTTTGGGCGATGCTGTCGTTGTTCAGCCGGTCAAGGATGACGTCCACCTGGTTCACCGTGTCCTCTGAGATGTAGCCTTCCCAGTTTACCGTCCAGTGCGGCTGCTGGAGATTGTAGGTGAAACCGTAATTGTCTGTTTCGGATGCGTTGCCGCACAGCTCGGATTGCACGGTTGGGGAGGAATGTGTACGCGCGCTGGCGTCGTTCAGGGCAATTAAACCGATAAGACCAGCGCAGAGAACAACGAAAATGAAAATATACTTACGCATTTGTAATGATTGTATCACAAAAAGGCGATCTTTTTAACGCGGGTGATATTCGTCTCTTTGCCAGGTGAACGGATTGGCGCGGATGAACTGGCGCAGGCGGTTTAACTCTGCGTCGTCGTGGATTTCACGCGCCTGATAAACGCGCTGCCACACGCTGCGTCCCGGTCGGTTGAGCAGGTCTTGGATGCGGCGGGTGGTGATGAGCAGGTATTCCCCGACCCACGCCTGGATGGAGGTGGGCGGGTGGCTGCGCTGGTGCGCTTTTCCAGCCGGTGTGGATTGCCTGGTGGTTGCCAGATAGCGAGTGGAGGCGCTGAGGCGGGCTGCGCCTGTCAGAGCCAGGATGGCGTGCAGGTGATTGGGCATGATGACGAACTCGTCCAGGTGGAGGTAGGGATGTTGTTCGGCAAGGTGCAGCCATTCTTCGTGCAAGATCACTCCACAAGGGCTGAGGGACAATACGCAATTTTCCAATCTGCCAAAAAGCAAATCACCCGCGTGGGCGACGAGGGTGATGAAGTAGGCTTTTGTGTTGATATAATCGTAGCCTGCGGGGTTTGGAGGTGTGCAAGGTTGGGGGGATTCGCTTACGGTCATACGTCTTTGGACATCACGGCGATGTCGCGGCGCAGCGTCCAGCCGATTTTTTGCCAGAAAGCCTTGCCGTCCAGATTTTCTTCGTAAATGAACAGGTGGCATTTGTGAATATTGGCGGCGCGCAGGGCAGAAAAACAATGTTCCATCAAGGCGCTGCCGATGCCGTGCTTGCGGTAATCGGGGTGGACGGCGAGGTGGTGAATGTAACCACGGCGACCGTCGTGTCCGCACAACACTGCCCCAATCAGGCGGCTGGCTTGCCTGGCGATGAAACTCATGCCGGGGTTGCGGGCGATGTAAACGGCGATGTTTTGGCGCTCGTCGGCGTCGCTCAAGCCGATGCCGCTGCAAGAGCACCACAAATCATAAACGTCATCGTAATCTTCTAGCGAGAGGGGAGTAATCTCTGTGGTCATTTGTTGCCTCAACGGGTTGGTGATTTGATAATCTCTGCGCCGTTGGTGGCGTTACACACGTACAGGCTGGGGGTTAATTGGGTGGCTGCCTGGTAGGCGGAATGGATGTGGTGGACGAAACTCTCGGCAGCGTTGCTGCGGATGAGTGCCACGGCACAGCCGCCAAATCCGGCGCCGGTCATGCGCGCTCCGTAACAGCCTTCCTGACCGAGGGCAATTTCGACCATGCGGTCCAGTTCCAGGCGGGAGACTTCGTAGTCATCGCGCAGGCTGATGTGGCTGGCGATCATCAACTTGCCCATGTGAACGGCGTCGCCGGAGCGTAACGCCTGTGCGGCGAGTAAAGTGCGCTCGTTTTCGGTGATGATGTGGCGGGCGCGCCGGCGCACGAGCGGGTCTAATTTATCCTGAAGCTGGTTGAATTGCGCCAGGGAAACGTCGCGCAGTGCAGGCACGCCAAAAAACTGGGCGGCTTGTTGACATTGGGAACGGCGTTCGTTGTAAGCCGAGTCGACCAATTCGCGGCGCGTGGCGGTATCCATAACGACCACCGAGGTTTCGGGGGGCAGGGAGACGAGGCTGATTTCCAACGACCGGCAGTCTAAGAGCATGGCGTGATTGGCTTTTCCGGCGGCGGAAATCATCTGGTCCATTATGCCGCATTTCATCCCGATCCATTCGTTTTCGGCGCGCTGCCCCAGCAGTGCCATGCGCGGCGCGTCCCAATCGTACCCAGCCAGGGCGCAAAAGGCGCGAGCGGCAGCCATTTCCATTGCAGCCGAGGAGGACAAACCGCCGCCGATGGGCACGTCGCCGAGAAGCACGCCTTCCCAGCCGTTGAGCGAATAGCCGGCTTCCCCTAGCGCCCAGGCGGTGGCTTTGAGGTATTCTTGCCAACCGGACGAGGTTTTTTTCAGGTCATCCAGGTCAAATTCGGCTTCGCTGTGAAAATCTATGGAGAAAACTTTGACGCACCGGTCTGGGCGCGGGCGCAATGCGATCCACACGGCGCGGTCAATTGCCATTGGCAGAACGAAACCGTCGTTATAATCGGTGTGTTCACCGATCAGATTGACTCTACCTGGGGCGCGCACAGCAAACGCGGGCGGTGTGTCAAAGCGGTTGCGGAACTCTTTAAATACTCTCTCTTGCAGCATAGTGAACCTCCGAACAAACACGAAGTTGTTGGGCTGCCTGCTCCGCAGTCAGGTCACGCTGCGGCTCGGCAAGCATTTCATAACCGACCATGAATTTTTTAACCGTGGCAGAACGCAACAGGGGTGGATAAAAGTGGGCGTGGAGGTGCCAGTACTCCAGGTTCTGGTGCATGTGGTTGCCTGTTGGGGCGCCGTGCCAGCCCATCGAATAGGGGAAGGACGTCTCAAACAGGTTGTCGTAGCGGGTGAGAAGGCGTTTGAGGACGTCTGCCAGAGCGTCGCGCTGTGCGGCGGTTAAATCGGTCAGACGCAAGGTGTGGTGACGGGGCAGCAGCAAGGTCTCGAAGGGCCAGACTGCCCAATATGGCACCAGGCAAACCCAAGCCTCGTTTTCGATAATCAGGCGCTCTTTCTGTTGCAGTTCCAGGGCTAGGTAATCCAAAAGCAGAGGGCGGTTGTGGGTTTGAAAATATGCTTTTTGTTGCACGTCTTCGCTGGCAGGGATCTCGGGCAGGGCGCTGCCAGCCCAAACCTGCCCGTGCGGGTGCGGGTTGGAGCAGCCCATTACGGCGCCCTTGTTTTCAAAAACCTGCACCCAGGAATAGGTTTTCCCCAAGTCGGCAACCTGCTCTGCCCACAAGTCCACCACGCGACGGATTTCGGCGGGCTGCATCTGTGCCAGGGTCAAGTCGTGGCGGGGCGAAAAGCACAGCACGCGGCAGGTGCCGCGCACGGCTTCGCTGCGCAATAAAGCGGGCTGAGTAGAAACGTTTTCTGGTTCAGTTGCGGGTGAATCGGGCAAAAGCGCGGCAAAATCATTCGTGAAAGCGAAGGTAGTTTCGTATTGAGGGTTTAGTTCATTGCCGGCGCGCTGGTTGCCGGGGCAGAGGTAGCAGGCGGGGTCGTATGCGGGACGGTTTGCGGAAGCAGTTTTCTCCACCTGCCCTTGCCAGGGACGTTGTGTGCGTTGCGGGGAGACCAAGACCCATTCCCCGGTGAGGGCGTTGTAGCGCCGATGGGGGTAGTGGGTGGGGTCGAAAGTATTGCTAGAAGAATGGCTATCAGATGAGTTCATTGTAATTATGAATTAACTCCACGCATAATTATACCAAAGTAATGGGATGCACAGCTTGGCTGTGGGCGCCGTCCTCAATTTGCGAGCGGCAGGAGGTGCCGGCTGCGGCAATGATGACGCCGCGCCCTGCCTGGCGCACAGCCGGAAAGAGCGCCATCTCACCCACCTGCATGGACATTTCGTAGTGTTCGCTCTCGTAGCCGAAAGCGCCAGCCATACCGCAGCAGCCGCAGTCAATCACTTCGACTGCGTAACCGGCAGCCTCTAACATAGCAAGCGTGGCTGGTACGCCGGTGGGGTAACCGTCTGGGGCAGGCGGCTGGGCTTTTTGGTAGCAATGCCCGTGCAGGAGCACGCGCTGGTTTTGGGTGGGAGTGCGGCTGCGAGCAGCCAGGGCGTGCTGCAGGCGCGGTGTACCAGTTGCATCGGGACGCAATAAAAATTCGTCCACCATCCAGGAGCGCTGCGCCAGAGCTGCGGCGTAGGCGTCGCCGGGGAAGAAGTCTAAAAATTCGTCGCGCAGGGTGAAGATCTCGGAGGGTTCCACGCCGACGACGGGCAGTTTGCCGTGCGGGTCGAGAGAGCGGATTTTTTCCAGCAAGCGGGCGGCGTGACGCCTGGCGGGGGTTAGAAACCCTTTGGAGATGAGCGTTCGTCCCGCGCCGAGGATGGGCAGCACGGCGACGTTCAGCCCGGCAGCCTGCAAGACTGCAACCGCGCAGCGCTCTGTTTCGGGATGAAAATAACGCGAGAAGGTGTCGCTGAGAAAGAGGCAATCCACGTCTTGCGGATGGGCGCGGACGGGGAGGTTGTGTTTTCCCAGCCAGGCAAAGCGTGGAAAACGGCGTCGGGCGGTCAAACCAAACAAGCGCTCGCTGAGCATTTGCACGGGAGAGAATGCCAGGGCGGCGTTTAACAGCGGGGCAAACGGCGCGCCGAGGGGAGCCAGTAAATTGATGTAGCCGAATAGATAATCGCGCAGTTTGCGCGGCGCGGTGGCGTAGTAGTGGCTCATGAACTCGTATTTGAGTTTTGCCATGTCCACTGTGGAGGGGCATTCTGCCTTGCAGCCTTTGCAAGCCAGGCAAAGGTCAAGCGCCGCGTAGGCGGCGCGTGTGATGGCGGCTTGTTGTGCAGCGGGAAAACGATTTGAGATGGCAGCGCGCAGCAGATTTGCGCGCCCGCGGGTGGCAAACATCTCATTTTGGGTGGCTTGGAACGAAGGGCACATCACGCCGTCGGTTTTACGACACACACCCGCGCCGTTGCACATTTCTATGGCGCCTGCCAGGCTGCCCTGGGAGGAGAAATCAAACACCGGCTGCCAGGCTTGCGTGTGGTACGGCGCTTCGTAACGCAGATGGGTGTCCATCGCCGGCGCGTTGAGGATTTTTCCAGGGTTGAGGATGTTATGCGGGTCGGCGGCTTGTTTCAAGGCGCGGAACAGCCCCAGCACTTCCTGCCCGTAGGCGTTTTCCAGCCACTCGGAGCGAGCGATGCCATCGCCGTGTTCGCCAGTGGAGGCGCCGCCCAGACGCAGGGTGAGCGCCACAGCTTGTTCGGCTATGGAGCGCATGGCAGCCAGGTCGTGGACGTCTTTCAGGTTTAGCAAGGGACGGATGTGCAAACAGCCAGCCGAGGCGTGGGCGTAAATGTTGGCGCGGGTGGCGTGAGCGTGCATGATGCGTTCGATTTCGCGCACAAATTCCCCCAGGTGTTCGACTGGCACAGCCAGGTCTTCAATGAAGCTGACCGCTTTTGTGTCTCCGGCGAGGGAGGAAAACAAGCCCAAGCCCACTTTACGCACGTCCCAGACCTGTTTTTGCTGTGCGGCGGTCTCTGCGACCAGCGCTGCGGTGGTGCATTTTGGCAGGGGATGGGTTTTGAGCCTTTCGATTTGAGCGCGTATCTGTGCGGCTTCTCCGGCGAATTCTACAACCAGCAGAGCTGGGGGGTTACCCTGCACAAAGGTCAATTGCTTGGCGTAGGCGGGCACGGCGCGTGCCAGACGGATCAGGTCTCCCGGGATCAATTCGATGGCAGAGGGCTGGTATTCCAGCAATTCAGGAATGACGTCGCAGGCGTCAATGATGCTATTAAATGAAAGCACTGCCAGGAGTGTGTGTGATAACTTTGGCACGAGACGCAGCGTGAGACGGCGCATGACGCCCAAGGTGCTTTCTGAGCCGGCAAACAAAGCAGCCAGGTTGAGCGAATTGGGCTGGATGGGAGGGTATGGCAAAGGTTGGCGGCTGTTTTGGTACAGGTTTTGTGCAGTCCAGCGCGGCGGAGAAGAAGCCGACCAGGGTAGCAGGTAGTTGAGGTTGTAACCGGAGGCGCGCCGCCATACGCGTGGAAAACGCTGACGGATTGTTTCGGCGTGATTATGGCGGATGTCTAAGGCGGTTTTGTACAGGGCGCTTTCCAGGCTGGGATGACCGTGCGAGGTGGAAAAGGCGGCGCGGTGGTTTGCTCCTTCCAGGGAAACTCCGCTGAGGGCGGCGCGGTGGTTTGCTTCCTCCAGGGAAACTTCGCTGAAGGTGGCGCAGGTTCCGTCAGCCAGGGTGGCTTCCACGGCTAGCAAATGGTCGGCGGACATGCCATAAAGAATAGAATGAGCGCCAGTGGCGTTGTTGCCCACACTTCCTCCCAGCGTGGCGCGGTCTGCGGTTGCCGGGTCGGGTCCAAATTGTAAGCCGAATTTGCTGACGGTGCGGTTGAGTACGCTGAGAATCACGCCCGGCTCAACAACGGCGCTGCCTTCTTCCGGGTTGACGTTGATAATTTTGGTCAAATAGCGCGAACAATCCAGGACGATAGCGGCGCCGATGGCTTGCCCTGCCAGGCTGGAGCCAGCGCCGCGCGCCAGGATGGGGACGCGGTAGCGAGCAGCGATTTCCACCGCTGCGCCCAGGTCGTCCAGTGTGCGCGGGAAGACAACTCCGAGTGGTTCAATCTGGTAAATTGAGGCGTCGGTGCTATACAGGATGCGCGTGGTCAAGTCGTGGTGTACTTCTCCTTGCAGCGCATTTTCAAGATCGCAAAATAAATCAGAATACATAGAGGACATGCGGCTATCTTATCCTACTTTGCAAATTCTGACAATGGGGCAGGCTTTAGATTAAAGTCAAATGAAATATATTTTACTTCTTGATACGGGGGTAGGATTGGTGGTATAATTGAAAGCGATTTCAGGAAAGTTGTTTGTTTATACAATTTGTCTGACATTAAGGAGGTGCTCAAGGAAAAGAAACGGAACTGAATATTGCGTACCTGAAGAGTAGTTTATTTCTAATATAACTTGGAAAATGAGGAGAAATATAATGAGACGCATTACATTTGTATTGATATCGTTGTTGGTGGTAGCCAGCATGATG
>CAZGDA010000107.1:0-8526 GCA_964524425.1 uncultured Anaerolineaceae bacterium
AAACCGGAACATCTCGTTCACCGCCAGCCGTTGTTTATAGTAATTTTTCCAGGCGTGTTAGCGAATAGCCTTTTCTGTTTCTTTATCGAACAGATGGATGTTGCCCATGTTGAACGCCACCTTGGTTTTCTCACCCATCCTAAAGCCTGTGCGCGGGTCCACACGAGCCACAAAGCTGCTTTCACCGTTCTTTATATATACAATAACTTCGTTTCCCATCAACTCGGTTACGTCAATTTGCCCATCCACGTCCTGTGCTTCAATTCCTGGTGGAGCAAACGTCGGGTCGTGAATGTCTTCAGGACGAATCCCGAACACGACCGGTTTATTCACGTATGTGCGAAAGGCTTCCTTACGAGAATCTGGCACGCGCACGCTAAACGACCCCGTGTCAACGTACAGCTTGCCGTCATCGGCGCGTAAATGGGCGTTGAAGAAATTCATCGAAGGAGAACCAATGAACCCAGCCACAAAAATATTGTCAGGGTAGTCGTATAGATGCTTGGGGCTATCTATTTGCTGTAGCAAACCATCTTTTAATACAGCGATGCGCGACGCCATTGTCATGGCTTCCATCTGGTCGTGGGTAACGTAGATAAACGTCGTACCCAATTGCTGGTGCAGACGGCTGATGCTCGCACGGGTTTCCACGCGTAGTTTGGCATCCAGGTTAGAGAGCGGTTCGTCAAAGAGGAACACCTTGGGTTTGCGCACAATTGCCCGTCCAACTGCAACGCGTTGGCGCTGCCCGCCGGAGAGCTGACGCGGTTTGCGCTCTAGCAAATGTTCAATGCCCAGGATTTTGGCTGCTTCGTCCACGCGTGCCTTAATCTCATCCTTGGGCGTTTTGCGCAGTTTTAAACCAAACGCCATGTTATCAAACACCGACATGTGCGGGTATAGCGCATACGATTGAAAGACCATGGCAATGTCGCGGTCTTTCGGAGCCACGTCATTTACCACCTGATCTCCAATGAGTATCCTGCCATCGGATATCTCTTCCAGCCCCGCCAGACAGCGCAGAGCAGTACTCTTTCCACACCCCGATGGTCCAACGAGCACTAAAAACTCTTTGTCTTCAATGTGAAGGGAAAGGTTGTTTACTGCCAGTACGTCTCCAAAACGCTTGGAAACATGATCATACGTTACACTTGCCATGATTTTTCAAACTCCTTCCTAAAGAATATAGTGATTTAATTATACCGCGCCGTGATTAAACCGGCAACCCCCAAATTAAACCGATTCCAACGCCCAAGTTGAGATTTTTTTGAACCAGGCTTGCCATTACGCATCCTCTCCTATTACTATGTAGTATAATAAGCGGAGGAGAGTCGCAAGTTCCCTTGCTCAAAACACATAGAAACGATGAACAACAAACTCGACCGAAACGTCCACAGTGTATTTCTCCATTCAGCCAAGCGCCTGATAGCCATAGGATTAGGGCTGTTGTTAGCCTGCCTGCTGATGGAGCTTGTTTTGCGGATTTATAATCCCTTCCAGTTCCGCGTACGTGGAAATCAAATCATTCTGCCTGTCAACAAACGCAGCGTCATCCCAAACGAAAAAATAACCAAACTTGACCCGCTGATTACCCATACCACCAATTCATTAGGCTTTCGCGGCGAAGACCCACCCGGAATGAGCGCGGGTAAAATCGCGCCGGCTGTTTTTGACCAGTACCTCACCATCATCGCCGTCGGTGGCAGCACTACTGAATGTTATTTCCTCAGCGATGGAGACACCTGGCCCGAAGTGCTGGGAGAGTTGCTCAAGCAAAGCCTGCCAAAAGTGTGGGTGAACAACGCCGGGCTGGTAGGTCATTCCACGTTTGGGCACCTGGTTTTAATGCGCGCCAGTATCGTGGATTTGCATCCCGACGTGGTCTTATTCATGACTGGCGCAAATGACGTAGGAATTACCATACCCAACCAGATCTTTGATCAAAAGATAATACAAGGAGGGCGTTTTCACGCCGATCCAGATAAAGCTGACGCCAAAACAGAAAAACAAAACGCCGGATTGTGTTTCTCCTCCGCGTCGTGTCTGGTCGTTTCCCTGGCGGAATATAGTGAGGTAGCCAACCTGGGTTTGAACATCTATCGTAGTTACAAGGCAAGCCAAACGATCCCTGGCAAAGCCAACCCTTCTATAACCGTTACGGGAGATATTGATGAAATTCAAGAAGATTTAACCCGCTATTCCCATCGTGAAATTCCCAACGCGGATGAAATCCTTGCCGGCGTGACTCCTGAAACAAACCCTCCCCTGGGAGGATATCGTCAGCGCATATTAGAATTAATCCAGGTCAGCCGCCAGAATGGTATTGAGCCGGTCCTCATCACGCAACCAGCGCTGTATGGGCAGGGAGTAGATGACGTTAGCGGAGTGAACCTGGAAACCCTGGAAATTGAACCGAAAAGCAACGCCTACTTAAAGTGGAAGCTTCTCGAAAAGTATAACGACGTGCTGCGCCAGGCAAGCCAAGACGAAAACGTGTTGGTGATTGACCTGGCGCGCAAAATGCCTAAAAGCTCGCGTTATTATTACGACTTCATCCACTTCACTGCCGAGGGGGCGCACAAAGTGGCAGAAATTATCAAAGAAGACCTGGTGCCCTTTCTACAAGCCCGCTCCTGGTAAAACCCTCACGTCCACAGCTCCTGCAAGTTTTCCCACAGCATGTATCCCCCCGCCAGGAGCACAGCCAGAACGATGATCTGCCAGAAGAAATTGTAGAACAGCACCAGCATAGAAACGACCGCCAGTCCAATCGCAACGCTGTTGACAAATCGTACGAGTTGACCACGAAAACTAGATTCGATGAAAACAGCAAAAGAAATAATGCCTACCAAGCCAATGAAGAAATAATGCCGCGCAAATAAAAGGATCGCCACAAAAGCAATCAGCATTAACCCAATACTGATGGCTGCCCAAAACTCAACCGCACGGCTATATTTTCCCGTATCACAGCCTTCGGCGCAGTGCGCATGGCGGATGTGCGCACGGGCAGGTTCACGGCTCCCGCCCGCCAGAGTGTGTGCATAACTAGCCAGGTTTTTCTCTAACGTTTCGCAGACTGTCAAACGGTTGCGCAGTGAGTCTATCTCAGTTGATAAGGCGTTTACCTGTATCTGATATTCCTTATGCAGCGTCTTCCAATGAGATTGCCCGCGCATGGCAGCCATTTCCACGCCCAGGTTCTCCAGGTGAGTTTCCTTCTCTGTCATCGTGCGCAGCAGCACCTGTCGTTCTTCATACAATTCCTGCGAGCGCCGCCGCATCACTTCCTGCATCTGGCTGGGAGGAGGCACCTTATCCAAGCCCGCCCAACCAAGCGGGTCATACCAGACGCGGCGCACACTACCATCCCGGTTATAACGCGGTCCTGCCGGGGCGTCTTCCCCTGCAATCGGGTCGCGCGCATAGTATCCCCACAGACCGCGATACTCCTCCACCCACACCGGGGGAGGTTCGATAAGGCAGACTTCGTCCCATTCTTTCTCCTGCCCGGCGCCAATGGACAATCCATCTCCGCGGGCATAATCCACAAACGGCACGTGAAAAACGTTCCAGGAGCTTTGGCTTTGCAGGGGTTGTTTATATCCGCTCAAGTTCATCCACGCTACCTGAAGGTGCTCAATAAAGCGCGCCAGGGGCACCAGGAATGGAATTTCCATTTGGGTGAGATATTCCCCTCTGGAAAAATAGCTGGCGTGCGAGCCAGCCCCGGCGTAAATTACCGGGTGTTCTCCGACTTTCTCAAGTTCGGGGTCGTCCCAGCGCCGGCGTAGATCGTCTCCATTAAAATCGTGGTTGGCATAAGCCACCCACTCTGGGTAAATTTGTCCATTTGCATCCGCATACAGATAGACATTGATCATCTCCCAATCTGCCTCGTGGTCGTTAACACCAAAAAACTCCGAGCGCCAGTTGTTGAAGACGTAAAAGAACCAATACTGCAACACAATCCAGCCCGATTGGCGAATCACACGCCCGTAATAACAATAGCGTTCGTTCTTCTCCAACAGATTTTGGTACGCGATCACGGCTGCTGTAGCGCGATCACCGGTGATGCGTCCACGCGCCAGCAAGGAAAGGGAAAACGCCGCGTCAATAAATCGCGAAATGTACCCAACCCGTGCCAGGCGTCCAAAACCGGCGCGGAAGATATTCTTCTCGTCTTTTTCTGCAAAGCGGCTCAGGATTTCATATTCCGCCATCTTACGAATATCCAACGGCTCGATAAACTGTAAATAAGTAACCGTTTCAAACCCTTCCGGGCGTGGCTTTACGATCTCATCCAGGGTCAGTTCCCCGTCTGGCACGAGACATTCCGGTTGTTGATTACGGCGCTGCACCCACAGGCTGCAATGGCGGACGTACGAATCCACGTCAGTGGGGAAGAATTTTTCTCCACGCGTGTAGCGGATAACGGGTTCAAACCGGCGCAGCAAGGCGCGTTCTTCTTCGACGTTCATGCTTCCTCTGTCTTTTTCTGAAACGCGCTGCGCACGTCCGCATAATTGAGATAAAACACCATAAAAACGCCGGATATCAATAACAAATAAATATGCACGGGATTATTCGTGAAATACAGCGTCAATCCAATACCAAGCACCACCGCCTGTACAAATACGGCTATCACCCAGGCGTTCCTCCATAAACGAAAGAACCCGACGGCAGCGATGAGCGCTAAAATCGTCAGCAAGAAAAGCGCCGCGCTTTCCACCAGCGCCTGCATCAAACCCTCCCTGGTTGTGTTTTCCAACAGCCGTCCGGTAAACTCACTGAGAGTGAGTTGGTGTACAAGCGTATCTTCCACGCTGGCAAACAAAAATTCCAGCAAGTCCACGAACAAATCCCCACCCATGCTGATGACGAAATGGTACAAACTGAGAACGAGCATCATCCCTGCCTGCAACAACAACATCCAACCTAGAATTGTTACCAGGCGGGGGCGTTCAATGGATTTCCGTTTGCGCTTCCACTTCCACATGCTCAACCGACGCCCCGCGTTGGATTGTAAATTTGAGGGGGCTGCACAGATTCAGGCACCGGGCTGCGATACGGGTGTTCTGCCAGCGCGGCGACAAATTCGCTGCGCACACACGCTAAGCGCTGTTTATCTGTGAACAAATCTATTGCCGTCAACGCCATTATCTTTGCCGCGTGCAACATCCCCTTGTGCCCAATAGACGTGCCTGCCGCGGCTGCCGCGCCCCAGGTGTGCAACGAAGCGCTGGTTGGAAAACAAGCCGTGTACAAGATACTTAACGGCGCTTTCCAGCTTAAATCACCCACGTCCGTTGAAAAACTCATCACCTTTCCCTCGTCAAAGGCGGCAAAATTATCCCCGACCAGGGCTTTGCCGCGGATATTATTAAAAGGGATGTGGTAAGCCGCCGCCAGGGAAGATTGCGTTTCAGGAGGATACATGGCGTTGATTTTCTCCGCAAAAGCGATTTCTTCTTCGTTGAAATGAATCGCGCCGATCTTTTGCATGTTTTCGTATTGCATATCCGCCAGGCAGGTATTGTTCAACATGCACGTCATCGCCGCGTTGAATATGACCTCTAATGTAGTTTCGGTCATCAAAGCTGCCCCCTGAGCGATCTTCTCCACCCGCGCGGCTACGTCATCCAGCGTTTCGGGTTGATAGGCGCGAATGTAGTACCACACCTCCGCTTCGTGAGGGACGATATTGGGCGCCTGACCGCCGTGGGTTATGACGTAGTGCATACGCACGTCCGCCGGTACGTGCTCGCGGAGATAGTTCACTCCTACGTTCATCAGTTCTACCGCGTCCAGCGCCGAACGTCCCAGGTGCGGCGCCGCGCCAGCGTGAGACGACACCCCGTGAAAACGGAATTTCACGTCGCGTGAGCCAATTACGCTGCCTTTCGACGGGAAGTTCACGTAAAAGGGATGAAAATTAAAGGCCGCGTCCAGGTCGTCAAAAACGCCGTTGCGCGCCATAAAGGTCTTCCCTCCGCCGTCCTCTTCGGCAGGGCAGCCGTAATAACGCACCACACACGCCAGGCGGTTGGCTTGCAGAAAAGTCTTCAACGCCAGGGCTGCTGCCAAACCGCCCGTCCCCAATAAATTATGCCCGCAGGCGTGCCCAGCCCCGCCTTCTACGTCAGGTTCGGGCGCCGCCTGTCGCTTTTGGGAAAGCCCGCGCAGAGCGTCGTATTCCCCCGCAACGCCAATCACAGGCTCTCCTTCCCCCCACTCAGCACAGAAGGCGGTGTTCATACCGGCGATGTCCCAGGTTATGCGAAATCCCTCTCCTTCCAAAAAGTCCGCCTGCCGCTTTGAGGAAGCAAACTCGTAGTAAGAGAGTTCAGGATTCTCCCACAAAGCATCTGCCAGGGCGCAGAAACGCGCCCTGTTTTCTTCTATCCAATGAATAACGTCGTCTTTGGTAAACATCGTTTACAGCTTGAACTGCGCCACAACGCTTTGCAACCTGCCTGCCATATCTGCCAGGGAGGTCGCGGAGGCGCTCACCTCTTCCACCTGGGCGCTCATCTCTTCCGTCGCCGCAGAAACCTCCTCGGCTGCGGCGCTGTTCTCCTCGCTGATGCTCGCCACGTTCTCAATTGCGCTGGTAACCTCGGATGAACTCGCCGACATCTGCTCCGTAGAAGCCGTGTTTTCCTCTACCACAGCCGAAACCGTGTCCACCGATGCCACCAGTTCGTCAGCCGCGGCGCTCATCTCTTCTGCCGCAGCAGCCGCCTGTTCGGATTGCTGCAACACAGATGCCGCCGCCTCGGCGATCTCGGTCAACACACTTCCCGCCATGTTTGCCTTCCCGACCCCTGAGTCAACCTCACGGCTGCCTTCTTCCATAGCCTTCACAGCTTCGTTGACCGTCTTTTGTATGTCTTTCACCAACACGCCAATTTCTTTGGTGGCGTTTGCCGCCCGCTCCGCCAGCTTGCGCACTTCGTCCGCCACCACGGCGAAGCCTTTGCCGTGCTCCCCGGCGCGCGCCGCTTCAATCGCAGCGTTCAGCGCCAGCAAATTCGTCTGTGCGGCGATGTCCTCTATCGTGATGACGATCGCCCCGATCTCTTCTGAACGCGCCCCCATGTCCTGCACTCTCTGGGCAGAGACGCCGACCTTCTCGCGAATGCCTTCCATCCCGCGGATCGTATCCGCCACCGTTTCAGCACCGCGTTGAGCCGCCTGGGCGGCTTTGCCGGCGTCGTTGGATACCGCCTGGGCGTTCCCGGCAACCTGCTGAATGGCTTTCGTCAACTGCGCCGTGAGGGTAGAAGCCTGGGATACAGCCTCTGCCTGTTCCTGCGCGCCGCGCGCCACGCCGTTGATGGCACGCGTCATCTCTTCCACCGAGTGCGCTGTTTTGGTGATTGCTGAAGTTTGCTGCTGCGTGCCGCTGGCAACTTGCTGGATCGTAACTGAAATTTGATTGGTAGCTTGTCCCGCCTGGTTAGAAGCAGTAGCCAGCTGCGCCGAGGCAGCGTTTAAATTGCGGGCGTTTTCTGCCACCTTGCCCACTGAATCGCGCAGGCTGGCAATCATGCTCGCAAAAGCATTACCCAACTCATCTTTTTCCCCGCGCGGTTTAACAGATACAGTCAGGTCGTTTTGAGCGATCATCTGTGCCGCATGTCCCATTTCCTGCATATAATCAATTAGCGCGTCAACGGATTTTCCAATATCACCGATCTCGTCCTTACGCTTGCGAACTTTGTCTTTCTCCTTATCCTCCATATTGCGCTGCATATCTCCCACCGAGAGCATTTTCGTTACGGATACGGCAATCCCCAATGGGACTGAAATACTGCGCGAGATAACAAGACCCAAACCCACAGCCAACAACACACCAACCACAATGATTGCAATCATAATGGTATTTGCCTGGTTCGCCGCAGATGTGTTCCCATCAGCGATTTTTTGGGCTTGATCAACTTTTAAAATGACCATACCTTCAATGGAATCCTGTAATTCTTTAGCTTTCGCTTTAGCATCACCCAATAACAGAGCTGTTGCTTCATCACTTTTACCCGCCTTGTCCAGCGCAATAATCTGGTCAATATAAGGATCAAAGGCTTTCACTGCTTCTTGGTACCTTTTAAACATTTCCCGCATTTCCTGCGTTTCAATCAAGGCTTCATATTCATCGGCTATGGAATCCATCTCGCTCCTTAATTGGGCTACCGTTTCATAATTTTCATTAGCAGCCTCATCTTTATGGAAGATAGAATCCCGTAAATTAACGCGAATTCGCTGAAAGGCAGTTCCCATGCGCTCCAATTGGCTGATAGGCACGGTATAATTTTGATATAGATTCGTATCGGCTGCATCAATAGTACGGATATAATAAATACCAAAAACACCGACAACAATAGAGATAACAGCCATTAGAATAAATGCACTGATTAGTTTTGTGCTCATTTTTAAATCATTAAATGCGTTCATTTTCTACTCCTCTTTCGTCAATCTATTGATAATAAAATACTTATCTATTATGAGCATTCCGATAACTAATACTCT
>CAZGDA010000108.1:0-8464 GCA_964524425.1 uncultured Anaerolineaceae bacterium
CATGGACGAACGTTTGGGCGTGGAAGTGGCGGTGAAAGAAAACTTGTTCGTCAATGAAGCCTACGCGCGCCAGTTCCGCCGCGAAGCCTCCACCCTGGCTTTGCTGCGTCACCCGGCGCTGCCGCGCGTAACCGATCATTTTGAAGCGGACGGGAACATCCAATACCTGGTGATGGATTACATTGAAGGGGAGGACTTGCGCCAGTGGCTAGAGCAGCACGGTGCGCTTGCGGAACGCGACATCATCATCATTGGAATTGCCATTTGTGATGCGTTGACTTACCTGCACACCCGCCAGCCCAAGATCATCCACCGCGACATCAAGCCGGGCAACATTCGCATAACCCCGGCGGGAAAGGTTTACCTGGTGGATTTTGGATTGGTGAAGATGCTGCAAAGCGAGCAATCTACCACAGCCGGGGCGCGGGCAATGACGCCCGGCTATTCCCCGCCAGAGCAATATGGCACATCGCGCACCGAACCGCGCTCGGATATATACTCACTGGGCGCCACGCTTTACGCGGCGCTGGCTGGGGCAGTGCCTGAGGACGGGTTGTCGCGCGTCATGGGCGACGTGCACCTCACATCGCTGCGCAAGCACAACCCGCACGCATCCCGCCAGCTCATCAGCGTGATTGAGAAAGCCATGGCAATTCAGCCATCCGACCGCTATCAGAGCGCCGAACACTTCAAAGAAGCGCTGTATAAAGCCAGTGATGCGCTCAAATATCGCATCAGCGAATTGACCGTAATGCCGCCGCCCAGCACATCCACCCAACAAACTGCAACGCGCCCGCGTCCAACTGTGCGCTCGGTGAGCACGCCGGTGGAAAAACAGCCGTATTATCACACGGCGCAACGGCGATTTGGAATGTTGGGGTTGATTGTGCTCAGCCTCGGACTGCTTGTGTTTGGGGTGTGGGCGTTCAGCGGCTTTGCCGGTTTGGTGCGCAAGGGCAGCTTCGTGCCCGAGATGATGACGTTTACGCCCTTACCGGCAGGTATACCCTCTGAGACGGTGATCCCGTCCCCCACCGCGCCGCCCACGCAAACCGCACTCCCGCTGATCGCCCCCGTTGAGGAAGCAACCACGTCCGGCGCGCCAACGGAAACGCCGGTTTTGCCGCTCACTCCTTCTGAAACAGCTACTGGCAAGCCAGCCGCGCTCACGCCTGTGGCAACCGGCATTGGCGGCGGAACGGGGGAGATCGCCTTTGTCAACAAAGCCATTGGACCCCTGCAAATCTGGATGGTGAACGTGGATGGCAGCAATCTGCGCCAGCTCACCCGCCGCCCCGGCGGCGCCTGCCAGCCGAGATGGTCGCCTACCGGCGAGAAAGTCGTGTTCACTTCCCCGTGCGTGGCGCGCCGGGAATTGTACGAGCGCACTAATTTATTCCTCGTCAGCGCGGATGGCAGCGGCTCGATGGAACTGACCAACGATTTCAGCGGCGACTACGACCCTGCCTGGTCGCCAGACGGTTTGAACATTGCGATGGCTTCTTATCGTCAAAAAGGAAACCCGCGCATTCACGTCTTGAGCCTGGAAGATTGGCGCAACCCGGCAGCAACCAAACCATATTCTACGATTCAATTGTTAAAAGGACCGGGATCGAAAAACATGCAGCCGGCTTGGTCACCGGACAACAAACAAATTGTGTTCGTTTCAGATGCGGTGAACGGCACGCGCATGTGGATGATGAACGCAGACGGCAGTGATTTGCGCGCTTTTTCCCCCGACGACGGGTATTACAGCCGCCCGCGTTGGTCGCCGGATGGCAAACGCATCGTCTTCTCTTATCGCAACCAGGTGAACGCCATCCCGCATCTTTTCTTCAGCGCGGCGGATGGTTTTTCCATGCAGCCCGTGTTTGAAGATAAAGCCCCGCGCATGGACGCCGACTTTTCACCGGACGGAAAATGGCTGGTGTATGAAGCCTGGCCCGAGGGGGAAAAACATAACCTGTGGATTGCTACCGTAGATGGAAAAGAAGAACAAAAACTGCCGATTAATATAGAAATGTCTTCGGCGGAGTTCAGCCCAACCTGGAGACCCGTTGCGGAGCAGTATAAGGAATATCATTAGCCCGGCATTGTCGGCAGGGTGAATATTGGCTTGCAGGTATTCGTTAATCCCAGAAAATAGGAGCCTCGCCCTGGTGCTACCAGAAGGCGAGGCTCACGATTAAACCACAGGATAAAAGTAACGCAGCAATTTCAGTTTAGGTTACGTTCTCCTCACCGGGCTTAAGTTTGCGCAGGGCATCCCACAGTGGGTTGACCCCCAGCAAGTTTTTGAAGGCTAGCACCTTTCCATCAACGTCTTGCAGCGGTAGAGGAGCGTACTGTTTCTGGGTAGCCAGAGAGCCGATGATCATGCCGAGAATTGAGACGATCAAGGCTGGCACAGAGCCCATGTAAGCGGCGTCCCACAATGCCACTTCGTAGTCTCCTTCGCAAACCACCAGGGTAATGGGCAGCAAGACGAGGAAGACGAGCAGAATCCACGTGGTGAAGCCGCTGATGAAGGCAACCACCGCGCCGACCACGTTGGCTTTCTTCCAGTACATTCCGAAGGCGAAGGAAGTGAACACGCCCACTAACAGAACCGTCCAGGAAAAAGTAGCCAGTTTGTAGATTGTTTCAGCGTAGAGGGCGATGAGCAGGCTGATGACGCCCATTCCCAGCACACCCAAACGGGTGGCTAAGAGTTGTCCTTTTTCACTCAGTTTAACGCCTAAGAAAGGCAGCATGTTCTCAGAAACAACCGAAGCCCCTGCCAGCATAGACGTATCCGAGGTGCTCATGAGGGCAGAAGCCAGGGCGGCGATAAAGATGGAAGTCAACACCGGGGTAAGGTATTGCATGGCTGCCGAAACCAGCACGAACTCGGTTTGTTCTACCGCCAGATTTGGGTTGATGGCGAACATGGCAATGCCAATCAACGGAGATAACACACCGAAGCCGAGGTAAAGAATGGCGGCAAAGTACGTGCCGTGCACTGACGTGGCTTCGTTGCGAGCGGACATGGAGCGCTGCATTAAGTCCTGGGCGGCAATAGAGCCTAAGCCCACTGCCATCCAGGCTGCCAGCCAGTACGTCCAGCCCAGCATGCCGTCGTACCCCAGATACCCTTCCCCGGGGATGGGCAGCAGGGTGAACGCATTGGAAGTGAACATTGAACCGCCCCTGGAGAAAAGCTCACCCCAGCCACCTACTGCGCCCAGAACGGCACCAAAGACGAGCGTAATGCCTGCGGCAGTGAGGAACATCTGCATAAAGTCGAGCAGGGTGTCTGCCCACATCCCTCCCATGATGGTGTAGATTGTAACGATGAGGGCAACCACTACCATGCCCACGCCTACTGGCCAGCCAAAGAGGGCGTGAACGATGTTGCCTCCCGCCACAATTTGCGCGGCTGTCCAACCGAAGTAGGTAACCAATTGAACCAGAGAAATGAGAAAGCCCATTGTTTTCCCAAAACGGCGCTCAAAGAAGTCTATCAAGGTTAAATAACGGGCACGGCGCATGAGGCGGATGAAGAAAAAGCCGGAAATGAACAAGCACAGCGCCGCTCCAAACGGATCGAACACAACGCCTTGCAGACCGTATTGATAGGCGTTTGAGCTGGCTCCCATGAGAACTTCTGCTGCGAACCAGGTCGCCATGATGGACGCACCAGCGAGGTAAATGGGTAAGCGGCGTCCTGCTACGATGTAATCTATGGCGCTATTCACCTGCCGCGAGGCGTAATATCCAACCCCAAGGCGGATCAAAAACAATACACCAATACAAACCAACACAAGAGTTTTATACTCGTAACCTGAAATATCCATCACAATCCTCCGTATACCAATTAAGCGTTGGACGAAAAAGGGCACACTTAATGTGCGCGGCTTACCTCTTTCAGGGTGTCTGCCAGACGATCTATAACCGCATCCATTTGTTCCTGGGTGATGACCAAGGGCGGCTCAATGCGGATGGTGTGGGCGCTGATCAGCGTCCCAGCCACCAAAACCCCGCGTTTGAACAGCCCGGCGGCGGTGTTATAGCCGTCGTGCCCGTCGTGGAAGTGAATACCAATCAACAAGCCTTTGCCGGTGATGACTTTAATGATGTTGGGGTATTGTGCGGCGATTTCGTTGAGCCTGGCGTTGAGATATTCCCCTTTTTTCGCTGCGACTTCCCAAATTTTATCTCGCAAGGTAACGTGGATGGCGGCGATTGCGGCGCTGCAAGCCAGGGCGCCGCCTCCCGTGGTGGTGGTGTGAATGAAAGGATTCGGCTCCATCATCACCTGCCAGATCTCTTCGGTGGAGCAGAAGGTGCTGATGGGCATAACCCCGCCGCCGAGGGATTTTGCTACGGCGAGGATATCCGGAGCCACATTCCAGTGGTCCAGTCCCCACAGTTTGCCTGTGCGTCCCAGCCCGGTTTGTACTTCATCGGCGATGAGCAGGGTTTGGTAATGGCGGGTCAGCTCGCGGGCGCGTGGCCAGAAGTCATCGGGAGGTACAATGGCGCCGGCTTCTCCCTGGATAGGCTCCATCAAGACACCTGCAAGGTCAACGCCGATGCGTTTGCACGTTTCTAGCTGCCTTTCCAGGGCGTCTGCATCCCCAAAGGGGACGTGATAGACCGGTCCGCCGTACATAATCCCCACCGGGGTGCGGAAATCCGCCTTGCCCATCATACTTAAAGACCCCATCGTTTTACCGTGGAAGCCCTTCAACGCCACAATAAAACCGCTTTTGCGCGTGTACATTTTGGCTAATTTGATGGAGCCTTCAATTGCCTCGGTGCCGCTGGCGCAAAAGAAGGCGTATTTAATATCGCCGGGGGTAATTTCGGCGATCAGGCGCGCCAAAACACCGCGCAAGGGATCAATCAATTCCTGGCTGGGCATGGGGGCGCGTTTGAGCTGCGCCTGCACGGCAGAGATGACGTCTGGGTGTCGCCAGCCCAGGTCCATCATGCCGTAGCCGCCTAAGCAGTCAATGTATTCACGTCCGATCAAATCGGTGAACAAAGCGCCGTTGCCGTCCCATTCGGTTGCAGCCCAGTCGCCTGCTTCCGTTACCGATTTTCGGTAATCTAACCAGCCCTTGTTAAAATGCTCGGCGAAGTTTTGTTTTGATTCTTCAATGATTTGCTTTCCCAATTCCACTGGAATTTTATCGGAATGGATAATTTCCAGCCAGCGCTGAGAGTAAGCAAGTGCGTCTTGTAATGATTTCGTCATATCTTACACTCCTCAGTTGATTATGGTAAAAGTAACACAAGTGAGAATACTTGGGTTAAACGGCAAAATATTCAGTTGGATTAAGCAAAAAAACTGGCTGTCACCCTCCCTTCACCTTTATGGTCTGTTATGGTTAAAAAGCGATCAAAAAGTGCGTATGAGAGGATATGTAAAGTTACAACAATGTTGAAACAATCACACGCAGTGAAACCCGTTTCATCTTACCAAATTTTTGAAAAACTTACAAGAGGGAATCGTATTTTTTTGACAAATGATTTGGTTAACTACTCTTGACAATCTCCGAGAGTGTGCTATAATATCCTTATTCGGAAAAATAAATTACCGATACGGAAACAAGATCATGAATCAGACATACGACTCTTTAGATTATCATATCATACAATTCCTTAAAAAAGATGCGCGGCTTTCTGCTTCTGAGATTGGGCGCCAACTGCGCATCAACGAACGCACCATCCGTAACCGGATCGAGCGTTTGATCGAAAGCGGAGCGATTCGACTTGTCGCCATTGTGGAACCGCTTGCATTTAACTATCACATCTCTGTGGACATCTTTCTGGAACTGGACGCTGCCCACCACCGCCGCGTGCTAGATACCCTGCAAGAGATGCAGCAAATATCCTACATTGCTTACGGGCAAGGCAACAACACCATCTCTATTGAGGCGCGTTTTCGTAACCACGACGACATGAGTTGTTTTCTTCACGAAATTTTACCCGGCATCCCTGGCGTTACTGTAAAAGGATACACCCTCGTACCGTTAATCCTGCGCAACATCGATTCCTGGATGCCGATGGCGGAAGACTTTAAAACGTAGTGTTATTTATTCTCTTTTGGAGGTACTATGACCATAAAACATTTTATTGATACCCAAGATTTTAGCAAAGCGGAACTGGTTGACATCATCGCATTGACGCGCTTGATCAAACAAGCGGATAAGCAAGGTGCCACCCCGCAATTGCTGCAAGACGCATCCCTGGCGATGATCTTTGAGGAGCCGTCCACGCGCACGCGCATTTCCTTTGAGGTGGCTATGTCTGAGCTGGGCGGGCACGCCCTGTATCTCAAGCCCGGCGAGATTCACCTCGGCGTGCGCGAGAGCCTGGCGGATACCGCGCGGGTCATTTCGCGCATGGTGGACGTGGTGATGATCCGCGCTCTCAAACACGAAACGGTGGTCAATTTTGCCAAAGATGCCAGCGTGCCGGTCATCAATGGGCTTACGGATTATAACCACCCCACCCAGGTGGTTTGCGACGTGCTTACCATGCTCGAACATGCCCCCGCCGGCAAAGTGCTCGAAGACATCAACGTAACCTTCATCGGCGATTCAACCAACGTGCTCAGTTCCCTGATGCACATCTGTACGCAGATGGGAATGCATTTCACCCACGCCGCGCCGCAGAAGTATCAACCTCCCCAAGCCTGGCTGGAGATCGCCCGGAAGAATTGTGCTATCTCCGGCGGCAGTGTAACGATAACGGATGACCCTGTGGCAGCCGTGAGCCAGGCAGATTTCATCTACACCGACCTGTGGTGGTGGGTGGGACAGGAAGACGAAATTCCTGAACGCCGCGCCGCCTTTATGCCGAAATACCAGGTCAACATGCAGCTTATCAAAAAAGCGCCCGCGCACGTCAAGTTTATGCATTGTTTGCCGGCTTCGCGCGGCGTTGAAGCCACAGACGAGGTGATGGACTCAGCCCATTCCATCATCTACGATCAATCTGAAAACCGCCTGCACACCGAAAAAGGCTTGCTGGTTTGGTTTGTTTATCCTTTGCTCAAGCGCCCCTCCGCGGCGCTCAAGGCTTTTCACGCCGGGCGGGTGGAAGACTTTTTACAAAGCAAAGGCAGATAATTTTCAGGAGTAGGAAAGGAAAAAAGTATGTCTTTAGCAAACAATAACGTAACGAACAAAGAACGCGGCTTCAAAAAGGTGATGCGCGGGCTGGATATGATGCTGTTCAGCGTGTGTGCTATCTTGATTATTGATACCCTGGCGGCTTCGGCTTCCATCGGTGCTTCCACCATATCCTGGTGGATCATCACCCTGGTGTTGTTCTTTATCCCTTATGGATTGATCACGGCGGAGCTAGGCACAACTTACCCCGAACAGGGTGGGATATACGCCTGGGTAAAGAGAGCCTTTGGCGACCGCTGGGCAGCGCGCACCACCTGGCTATATTGGATTAACGTTGCCCTGTGGATGCCTTCTGTTTATATCCTCTTCGCAGGCATGTTTGCCCAGCTTTTCTTCCCGGATATGTCGCTTTGGGCGCAAATCATCCTGGCAGTAGGGATGTGCTGGGTTACCGTCTACATTGACGTTGTGTCTTTAGAGGTTGGAAAGTGGGTGCCTAACCTGGGCGCCATTCTCAAAGGTGTGATTATGCTGGTTATCGGCGTTGGGGCAATCATCTACGCCGCCCAAAATGGCGTGGCAAACGACCTGTCCTTCTCCGCCATTCTGCCCAGCCTGGATGCCGGGCTTTTCTTCCTGCCCGTCATCGTCTACAATTTCATGGGGTTCGAGTTGATGTCCGGCGCAAGTGAAGAGATGCAAAACCCCGGGCGCGACATTCCCAAAGCCATCATCAGCGCCGGAGTTCTCATCACCGTTTTCTACTTATTGGCTACGGTGGGTATGTTGATGGCGTTGCCGCTGGAAGAATTGGGACTCATCGAGGGATTGATTGACACCTTGAGCAAATTGTTCGGTGAATCTGGTGTTGGGGCAGTGATTGTAACCATCCTCGGCAGCGGCGCCCTGTTCACATTTTTAGCCAACATGGTAACCTGGACGATGGGCGCCAACCGCACTATGGCGGAAGCTGCCGCCGAGGGCGAAATGCCCGATGTGTTTGCCCGCCTGCACCCCGTGAATAAAACCCCCGTCAGCGCAGCCATTATCACTGGCGTTGTGGCAACCGTCGTTATCGTCTTGTACGGGTTTATGGCTGGCAGCGCAGAAGACCTGTTCTGGAGTCTGTTTGCTTTCAGTTCGATGATATTCCTGCTCCCCTATCTGCTTCTTTTCGGCAGTTTTATCAAATTACGCAGCAGCGATGCGCAGCGCCAACGCCCTTACCGGGTGCCCGGCGGGGCGGTGGGCGCCTGGCTCTTTACTATATTATGTGTGTTATTTATCATTCAGGCGATCGTCTTTTTCGTGTGGGTGCCGGGGCAAGAAATGGATTGGGC